>JAFLCC010000025.1 GCA_017302835.1 Deltaproteobacteria bacterium
TTAAGAATAGCAAGAGAAAAAACCATCAATCAAAACTTGAACTGACAGTACAGATTTTTTTAAAAAAGTTAAAAATAAATTGATGAACAAAAGGGCAACTGTCAGATTAAATCCCAACTTCTACATGGCGCTATTGCTCTTGCTAAACAGACAAAAATCTTTAACACATTAAATTTATCCAACTGGACACATTATCTTTGGCTACTGCAAGTTATAGGTATGATTTTATATAATTTACCCGTACTAAAAGAATCGCACTTTGTTGGCATTGCCAGTCTTCACTTCTGGATTTTAGGTCCAATAATAACTAGCCTTATAGATTTTAGCAGTATCAAGATTAAAAATATTTATGTTATGACCTTTTTGTTTTTCATCTATATTCTGCTGACAATCGACCCTCTTTTTCACCAACTACTATTATGGAATCCTTATTTAAATCATATCATAGCAGCTACTCTGGGAATTATTCTAATTATTATTTTAATTACTGACTTTATTCTTAAACTCATTCGTAAATAATCCAACTTTAATCAGAACAATTAAAATAATTAATATTTGAGTTATAAAAATCGAAAAAAGAAATACAGCTCCACCTTGACTAAAACCATAACTATGAAGTCCCGAAGCAAGAATATAATTAACACCAAACCATGCCATTAAAATAAATAAAAAACCTACCGCATTGACAATTGTAAAATGAATCCCCTTGAACCAACCCGCATGTTTTCCATGAAGTATGGCCATGTAAATTAATAACGCAATTAAAGACCACGTTTCCTTTGGATCCCAACCCCAAAAACGCCCCCAAGAGTAATCCGCCCAAACGCCCCCAAGTATAATTCCAGCCGACAATAAAATGCTGCCAATTTGAATTATAACCCTGATAGAGTCATTAATTTCAACTAAGCGAGCAAGGGGAATTTCCATGAAAAACCTTTTAATAAGTAAAGCATTTGCAATAAACCATGACAAAGCAAAGCAAGCATAAGCTAAAGTAATTGTTGTAACATGCGTACTCAGCCAAAAATTATCTCTCAATACTGGAACCAAAGGCCTGATTGAACTATCCAACATACCTGTTGCAAACCTCATCATAAACAATAATACCAACGAAGAACCAAAAGTTATCATCAAATAGAATGATTCTTTTTTTTTCCAAGTTAACATGAGCCCTAAAAGCAAGATCCCAAGAGCTGACCATAAGACAGTCTCATACATATTTGTAACAGGGGCGCGATCAGAAATAAAAACTCTAAATCCAATGCCAATAACAAAAATAAAAACTAGTGAGATCCCAAAAGAAAATGCCACTTTAAATAAGAACTTGCTTTTATTTACTATTAGCGAGATTAAAAAACCAATTAAAGCTAACCATATAGCAATGTTAAATGGCTGTAATTGATGGTAAAAACTTTCTACTTTAAGTTTACGCAAAAAACTTGGCTCTAAGGCTGAATCTTGGTTTAAAACAACTTCATGAAAGTTCGCTGTTCCAGCTATATCAGCGACGCTAATCCACTCTCTTTTATCTGTAAATACTTTCCAATTTGTACCTTTTTCTATTTCCATTAATACTTGACGGCTTGTTAATAATCTTCCCAACGCTACAGCGTATCCTGATTCACTACGACCATTGGTTTCTTCATTGGCAAGTTCAGTTCTTAAATTAAAAATATTATTTTCAATGATAGCTGTATCAAGAACATTACTTTCAACACCTAGAATATTTTTAATTTTTTCATGTTCTACTTTAAAAGTTATTTTACACTGATTTAGTTCTTCTAATTGATTCCTTAAACCCAAAGAAAGAGCACAATATACTTGAGTTCCTGTTAATTTACAATCATGGGAAATAATTTTCTTTAAAATTTCGTCTGCATGAACAGCAAGAGGCTTCACACGGCCATCGGCAAGAATTGGCAAACTTGCAAGTTTACTATCTTGACAAAAAACAATATCTGCAAGGGAAGCATAACTTATTGAAAATATAATTAAAAATATTTTAAACAAAACTCTCATAAATTTACCTTTTTATAGACAATTAAATAATGTAATATTAAACCACATACTAGTAACAAAGAGCCTATATATTTGAAGGCCCTACCTGGGTCTTTATTCACAGACAAAATAGAATTATAATTACCTTCATCATCCTGAAAATAAGAAGATTGGTAAAGAGTGAAACCAGATTTTTTTAACGGATGATTCATATAGATATGATACTTTTCACCTTCTACATCCACAAATGACTCATAGCTTGCTGGATCCTGGGTTCCCGGAATCATATCCATTTTAAAATTTTCAAGACTTACCGAAAAAGGTAGTGAAATCATTTTCTTTGCAATAAATGACTCTAGGTTCACACTCCCAATTTTAATTTTTCCTTTTATTTGATCTGAAATCCAAAAGGGATAGGATTTATTATTACTCTTGTCATAGATAGTAATTTGAGCAGCCATAATATTTTTTTCATCTTCTTTTTGAACTTCACCATGAGAAAATACTAACTTAGGCTCGTAATCAATCCTTTGTTTTAAAACATCAATATGGAGTCCCATCCAAGGAAGCACTATAGGTGTATCTAAATACTCTTGAATTTTCCATTCCTCGTTTTTCTTGTAAGCAAAATAAATCTTATTATCTTTATCCTTGCTGACAAAAACTGTTGCCTTAGTATCAAAGTTTTCTTCTTCACTGCTTTTTAGCTGAAAAATGGATGTTCTATCCACTTCCAAGTGCTCTTTAATCGGAAAAGAGGAATACTTTGGAAAAAACTTATAGTTTTTTCCATTTACTGAAAGCTCATAAAATGTAACTCCAGATTTATTTATTATTGTCTTTGAAAGAATCGCATTTAGTCCGTCAGAAAAATGGATCTCTTGCGGAAACTTTTTTAAGAATATTTTTTTTTTATCATTTCCATTAACTAGAATTAAATATTTATTTTTATCTTTTATCGATTCAAACTGTGAATTGTTTAATAACTTTATTTTTAAAGGTCCCATTTCAATTTTACTATCATAAATAGAATTGGCTGGATATGACAGCAGTGTTTTTTCAGCAATTTGATTGTTTTTTACAATTAGCTCAAGGTTCCAATTTTCATTGCTTTTAACCCATGCTATTTCTGATTTAGCGTAGGGGATAAGTTCTTTTAGCTCTATTTTATATTGAAAATCTTCATATAAAGTATTTTTTATTTTCCAGAATGTGTTGTCAGGAATTTTTAATTCTAAAAGTTTCTCATTAAATGAAAAATAGAACAAATTTTCGTTTAATTTAATATAGTTTGAACTACTTTTTTGTCTTACAATTAGCTGACCATCAATACCATTTATCTTTGTAATAACAGTGCCAATAAGAATAGTCACAATAGCTGCATGTACAACATAAAAACCAAGCAATCTCGGTCTAAATGGCAATCTATCAATAACCGCGACGACAAGACTAGAAAAAATAAAAAACTGAAGAGTATAAAACCACCACGAAAAATATATAACCTTTACAGCATAGTGGGTCCCATACACGCTTTCTATAATAGTCCCTATGATCATCGCAAAAGTAAATAATAATAAGATAGTAATTGCAAATTTAGCACTACCAAATATTTTCCATACTACGAAAAGACTTTTAAGTTTTTTCACGTAATTCACCAATTTGTATAGCAATGGCTACTTTGGCCAATACTGTAAAAAGCAATGCACCAAAAGCCCAAATACCAAGACAGATAAAAAATTCAGTCACTGAAGGAATATACTCTACCATATCCCCCATTGGGGTTGGAATAAATCCTGGTATTATTAATCCCATTCCCTTTTCAATCCAAATTCCAAGAATCGCCATGATACATGCTAATATTAAAAACACTTTATTTTTCTTTAATGGCGAGAAAAAAATAATCATACTAAAGACACTCATAGCAATACTTGACCAAATATAAGGGGCTAACATTGCATGCCCATGTGAACCGAAAAACAAATATTTCATAGATTCAGTGTGTACACTATCAGTGTAGAACTCTTTATAAACTTCGGCACCCAGCAAAAACATATTTATTGGCAAAAAAACCATCGCGATTTTCTCTAGCATGCTCTGAACTGCAGAACTTACCTGTAATTTTGAAAATTTATTTATTAATAAAAAAACTAAAATTAATAAGGCAGGACCTCCAGCAAAGGCACTCACTAAAAACCTTGGTGCCAAGATAGCTGTATTCCAATAAGGCCTGCCACCCAAGCCCGAATACAAAAATGCCGTCACTGTATGAATACTAACGGCCCAAAAAATAGAAATAAAAACAAATGGTAAATAAAGCCATTTGTTTGGTTTTTCACCTTTGTATGTTTTATAAAGCAGGTAGCCAGGGACATGTAAATTCAATAATAAATAGCCGTTAAGAACAACCACATCCCATGCTAAAACAGATCTAGGAAAATTTAGTCTTCCTAAAAATGGCAATATATGAGTAAAACGATCTGGACGCCCAAGGTCTACGGTAATAAAAAGCAAACACATTGTAATAGCTGAAAAAGCCAAAAGTTCACCAAGCAAAACAACATCTTTAACTTCTTCTCTGTGTAAAACATAAGTTGGAAAAACTAATAAAACAGCGGCTGCTGCTACCCCCACTAAAAATGTGAAGTTAGCAATATATGCCCCCCAACTTACTTGATCTGATAAATTTGTAACTACCAACCCATGTTGAAATTGAAAAGAGTATGCATATAAACCCAATACAAATAAAAAAGTTAAGAAACCATTCCAAATATAAAATAGTGGAGGTCCCGTCAGTGCGCAGTTAAACATTCTTATCCAATATATCAAGTAGGACTTCATATTCACCTCAATCAAAATAATAAAAGAAACTTGGGACTGTATTTAATTCTTCTTTTAAAACGAAAACTCTTTTAGTTTTAAGAATCATAGAAACTTCACTGTTTGGATCAAGTAGATTTCCAAACTTTCTAGATCCAGTGGGACAGGCTTCTAAACACGCTGGGTTTTTACCTTCTCTGGTTCTATGTAAACAAAAATGGCATTTTTCAACTACACCCTTTGGACGAACTCTATTGCTTAAATAGCCTTGTATAGGGTTCATCTCTTCCGCTGGCAATGATGGCTCAGCAAAATTAAATCTTCTCGCCTCATAGGGACAGGCTGCCATACAATACCGACAGCCAATACACCAATCATAATCAATAACAACAATACCATCTTGTTCTTTCCAAGTAGCTTCCACAGGACATACCTTTGTACACGGAGGATTGTTGCATTGATGGCATTGCACTGGAAGATAAAACTTTCCTGGTTTAGGTACAGATTCACCTTCGTAATACATATCACCTTTTTCAGGATTCAATGTACCAATATCCATTTCAATCACTTTTATATATTGAATCTGAGGATCACGACTTTGATTATTTTCTTTCACACAGGCAGTAACGCACATTCGAGATCCATTACATTTTGACAAGTTCAAGGCGTAGCCAAATTTAACACCATCCATTGGTTGTGGATCTTTAATTTCAATATCACGAGCCGTTCTTGCCTTTGTTTCTTCTTTAATTCTTGCAAAGACTCTTTCTTTATCTTCACTATTCATTTGCTTGTAATGCTCTTGAAAAAACTTTTCCCATGAAAAATTTGATTCCGGCAATACTTCTTTAGCTACAGCACCTGCTGCTGTAGCCGCGCCGGCGGCTCCGCCAATAGTTGTCAATAACCCTTTTAAGAAACCTCTACGTTCAATCGGTTGCTTCATCGTTTCAGCAACTTTTTTTTCCATTCTTGAAGCCCACTTGTTTAGTTCTTTTTTGTCATTATTTTCCATGGGGTTCTCCTTTTTTAATTAAGTATTTTGGTTTTTGTGGTGCTGGATCAGCTTGCATAACTTTAAATTTTGGTTCATGAGGATCATGACACTTAAGACAAGACCATTTCTCTGACTTTCCATGCATCCAGGAATTTATCTTTTTGCCATGAATGTCTTGTTCCCAATCTTTTTTTACGATGCCATGACACTGTCCACAGAGCACAGGAATTTCAGAATTTGCTATGTTTTTCCCAGTTAGCAATTGAAACTGACCTAGATTTGTTTGGTGACAGCTTTGACATTTTTTTTGATGCGTAAAATGCTTATTCACAATCTTAGTTTCATCAGCCCTAGCCCCTACAAAAAAACCAATAAGATTAATAAATAAAATACGACTTATTTTCATCAATTTAGAACTACATGAATTGTAAGATAAAAGCAAATTTTTCAAAGACAGTTAACAGGTAAATAGAGCTAATTCATGATCCATATCATACTGAAAAAAATAGCCTGTCACTATTATCGACAGCTAATTGTTCTCGCTTTTTCTAATCAAAATTGATACAATCCAGCGATCAATTTTTTGCCTCTAAAGGACCATAAGCAATGAATACTATAAAGCCAATAGGAAATTTAAGCTTACAACTACGATTAATTATCGTTGTATTAATTCTACTTCTTGAAAGTTCTTGTCGCAAAGAAGAAAAGAGCCTTCCTCAGAATAAAAGCCCTGAAGTTTTAAAGATTAATTCCACGAGTCTTTACCCACATAATGTAGAATTTTCAACAACAAGCCTTCATGGCAAAGTCTATCAAGACAATGTGAAGTCCTGTCAGAACTGCCATGGTTCCGATTTAAAGGGCGGCAGTTCTAAAATTTCTTGTACATCCTGTCACAACTCATTTCCACATTCTCAAGATTTCAAAACTACCCAACTTCACGGTTCGGCTTACTTAAAAGATAAATCCAGCTGTACTCAATGTCATGGCAGTGACCACAAAGGCGGCAGCGTTCAAATCTCTTGTCAAAATTGTCATAGCTATCCTCATGACAATAAATGGGCGCTTCCACAAAATCACGGAGTTAAATTCGCAGAGATTAATGGAACTTTATTAACAAATACCAACCCTCTAGAACGTGAAAATAAAGCTTGTATGAAATGTCATGAAAACAAACCAATGGAAGAAAGCTCTTTTAAGAATCGTCATCCAGAACATTTTGTTTCATGCTCTTCTTGTCATGCAGACATGCCTCATGGAAGGTCTTTTCTTTCTGATGATGGTACCGAGACTATACGTCATGCTAAATACTTAAAAGAACATCCAGAAAAAAAAGGCTCATGCTATTCTTGCCATTTAAATCCGGAACGCAAAGTTCCAGAGCTTAAAACCTGCCTTAAATGTCATGATGAAGAACCCGAATCTTCTTATCCTAAAATACAGTTTAAAAAAGAGGAAGAACCGCCACCGCCGGCTGCCCCAGAGATACAAGCTCCCAATGCTCCTGAAGAATCAAAACCGGAAACAGTCCCTCCTCCTCAGATACCGGAATAACTACTTTAGTGTGTTTCTTTTTTTATTTTATATTTGGGCTTTTGAGGAGCTGGATCGGCCTTCATTTCTGTGAATTTAACCTCGTGGGGATTATGGCACTCTGTGCAATGCAACTGTACTTTTTTACCGTTCCAAGTACCCATTCTTTTTCCATGTAGATTCTGTTTCCAACTTTTAAATACATCAGAATGACACTGATAGCATACTGGAGAAGGCTCTCTGAATAATACAATTTTTTTGTCCATATCTGACAGTAAATTATTTTGATTTTTGTCATGACAGTGATTACATGACATCTCTTTATTTCCATGAGCAAGTTTAATCTTCTGATGAGCTCTTTCAAGTTTATGTTTGTCTGGAACATATTGATATTTTTTTTGCCCATGACAATTGGCACATTGAGAATATATTTCCTTCTCAGGTCTTGCCTTAAACTGAATGTTATCTTCAGCATTAGCCATAAGGATAATACCTATTAAAATGGCGATCATTGAGCAACTCCATTATCACCATGGCAAGTAAGACAATATTTTGCCCCACCATTTTCTATCACTCTCAAATTAATAGCTTCAGCATCCAGAGAGGAATTATAGTTCCTATGAATATTCAAAGAAGAATTATGACAAAGTAAACACTCGGAACGCCCCCATCCACCTTGATGTTCTTCAGGTATAACAAGATTTTTACCCCCTGGACCTGCGTGAATATCACCATAATTTTCAGTTTGTCGATCATTACCCTGACAGCCAAAGCAAAAAATAAGCATTAAAAGCCAAATGGTCTTCACTTGATGCCTCCAACATGACAACGAATACAATAACTTGTACCATGGCAAGTATCACACTTTTGTGGATTAGATCTTGCTTCAATACTATGAAAATATTTATAGTTTCTAGAGTGGTTATTATTTATCACTGGATTTTTAGAACTATGGCACTTTACACACTGATTCTGGCTATGACACTTCTGGCATTCATTGCCCTCTACTTTTGCTTGATTAGCATGTTGATTTTTCCAGAATCCACCTTCATGACTTTGAGGTTTAATTTTTCCAAGCTTATCAGGAGTATTGTGACAAGTGTAACAAGTCTTTGGTGCTTCTTTATCTTTATCACCTTGATGACAATCGTGACATATTTGTTTAAATGTTTTTTTAAAAGTGAATTTTTCTAACTCACTAAGCATAAGTAAATTATTATCTTTACCATTTTCCAGATTATGACAATGGGTACAACTAATTTTGTTTTTTTGAAAAACTTTTTTTTCATGCATTTGATGATCAAATTTACTTATCAATTCAGTTCGAGACATCCCCACCAATGGGATCAAACTTATGATTAATAACCAATACTTCATAGGTCCCTCCAATCATAAATACTTAACTGAGTTAAAAATCTAATATCCTGCGAATAAAAATTATTAGAGACTATCTCTCCAGCTAGCCAAAAACGACTATAATTGCCAAACCACGTAGCTAATCCAAGCTGCACTTGCGAAGCTGAGTTTTTAGCATTGGTGATTTTATCGTATTGCACATATTCCTGAGATATTTCTAATTCTTTTCTTTTCGAAAAAGGTATGATCAACTTACTTTTTTCGCCATGTACCCAACCACCATAGCTTGATATTTTAAACAGATTGAAATCAACCAAAAAAATGCCTCCACTCCATTTCAAAGTGGAATCAATCTTAGATCCTATTTTTTTGATATTTTCTTGTAACTCATATTCACTCAGTGAAGCATCAAATCCCAAATACCAATTTGGATTCAAGCTGTTTCCAGAACTGAGTCCTAACTCTTTTATTTCACCTTTAGTGATAATACTTGAAATAGACTCTTCCCAAAATTCTTTTTGATCCCTGCGATATAGTAATCCTCTAATCCCTAATGAACTATCAGAATTTGGATATATTGTTACCGCCATGGCCTTACGGTAACTTAAAGTATCTTTAAGATTATTTTGATGACTTATCAATATTTCAGGATTTAAAAAAAATGGAAATTCTTTCTTTAAATTAATTTCTGCCCAATCAGACTTTTCACGATTAACAAAACCATAATCCGTCTGTTCCCACTTTATACCTAGTCGCCAAGGGAAAACTTGTTCTTGTGTTAAATACAAAAAACTACCAAGCACATTAGCTTCAGCTTGATTATTATTTAACTCAAAGTTTCTAGATTTTCCAATATAAAATCCCAATTCAATCTGATCATTATACAATTTGTAGCTAGAACTTACATGATCAACAAGGCTAGAAAATATTAAGTATTTTGTATTATATATTCTGCCTACGGAAAAAGAAGTTTTACCATCCTTGCTTTTCTTAGAATAATTTAAATGGTTTAATTGAAAATCATAAACCTTTCTCTCGAAGTCATAAAAATAAACAAAATTAAAGTTATATTCACTGTAATTTTCCTCATCATTATAAGCTACTGAAAGTTGTTCAAATAACGGAAGTCGAGTTTGTTTTGTATCATCAATATACTTAGAGAAGTAACTATCAGACTCTATTTTAAGAATAGCTCCGCTTGCCTGATAAATTAGAAAAAAAATAAAATAAAAAAAGAAGTTATTATTTATCTTTTTCATTTACAATTTCCTTTTCTCTATCATAACTCATTTTTTTATGACAAGCTGTCGTGCAATTTCCCCCCACAGCCGTCTTTTGGTACTTCAAAGGTAATATCTTAGATAAATATTCAAATTCAGTTCGAATTAATGCCCCCTGATGACTGCCATGAACATCATGACAAGCAAAACATGTTTTCTTATTCTTTAGATCTACGGAATGAAGCGTGTGAAGATTTTTATTGCCATTCCTAAACTTAGTCTCTGTAAACTTGTCATTCTGATGACATTTCAAACATAATTGTTCAGCTGGAAATAGTTCTTTTGAATAACTTGCAGTTAAATTAATATCTTTTTCTAACAAAAATCGATTATGTCCACCATGAACATTGTGACATTTAGTACACTCTCCTTTAGCCACTGGCTCATGTTGCTGTGCTAATTCAAGCCCTGACCACGCCATTACCTTTTTATCTTTGCTATGACAATCAAGACACAGTTCTTTTGTCGTTGATTTTAGTAACAGATTTTTATTTTGAGAAAAGTGGGCAGTGTGACAGCTTAAACAAGCATTCTTCATTTCATTTAATCGGTGAAAAAGGAAATTATTTTTTTCAGATTTACTTTCATGACATTTCACACATAGTTGAGGATTGTCTTCATTTTTTAAAAGATTCTTATGATCACTTTGGTGTGGATCGTGACAGCTAATACACGATTTTTCATTGATAGGTTTATGGACTGTCTTATTGTGCTTAATTTGCACTTTAAACTCTTCATGACATAAAAAACAGGTGTTATTAATTTCTTTAAATCGGTTTTTTTCAAGGCTCTTAAGTAGCAATGGATGCCTAACCTTGTTATTACCGACAAGCTCTTCTTTTTCAGATTTATCTTTAGGATGGCAGATCACACAACCATTTGATTTCATTGGCCCATGAAGATGTTTTTTTGCCTTTAAATCTTGATGACAACTAGAATTTTGACAGCTAGATGCCCCCGAAAGACGAATAAATATTAGAATACTAAGTATCAATAGCTTATAAATCATGGATTATTCTTAAGTAATTCTAATATCTTATTGTGTCAAGCGAGGCTATTTCTTATATTATTGAAGTTATGATTTAGATCATAACTTCAATAAATCTTTTACAAAACGTACAGACCAAGCTGCAATAGCTAGGATAAAAAATAATATTGAAAAACTTAAAATAGCTGCATCTAATGATTGCCCAGCAAAGACTCTAGAAAAACCGGCTAATGCAAAAAATACAACAGTTACTAATATTGCATTAGAATTTAGCTCTGGAGTCATATCTTGTGGACCGTGAGCCAAAGTCACACGGGTCGAAATCATCAAAGTTATCAACGTAAATCCACCAATATATACCAAGTGCAACATCGGTAATGAAAAGTCTGAATTTACTCCAAGTCCTATAAATCCTGTGGTCATTAAAACCACAGCTAGTCTTATACCCCACCCCACAAAGGACCTTGTTGTTGGGACTTTAAATAACTTAAAATATTTAATAGCTATAAAGCCAATTACCAATGCTTTGATAGCATTACCAAAGCTTGCATCAACAAGCACTTCTATCCAGAAACCTGCATTTAAAGACACTGCTAAAATAAAGTATTCCAGATATTTAGATTTTTGCCCTTCAATGTCTGGATTAATAGCGGCTGGAACTCTTGTAATTACAGGAATTAATCTTGTACCCAATCCACAAACCAAATTTAAAACGAAGGCTTGGCCAGAAAAAAGATAAAATAATTGAAAATCTTGATTTTGACTGCGAATAAAAATCCAAACGCCAATGAAAGTAGAAATAAAGGCAAACGGCATAAACACAAAACCTTCAAATGGAATTTGTTTTTTATCTAAAAATCTTCTACCTATAAAAACTATTAAAAATAAAATCTGCAATATATATCCATAAACAGAAAAAACTAACTCATTTCTTACATTTAAAACCCATTGCAAAACAACTAATAATAAGCCAATAAAAATTTCCACATAGTTAGTTGCCGCGGTTCTTGTCATTTTTGGAATGGCTGTCATCAAAAACCCAGCAATATAAGACCATAAAAAACCAAAAAACATTATATTTCCATGAGCTTGTCTTGGAAAAAAAGAAATAAATCTTGTCTGAAAAGCAAACCAAAGCAAAGACCCAAATAACGCAGACAGCAGTCCCATACTAAAAAACAATGAATAAGGTTCAATTTTTTTATCTTCCATTTTGTTCTTCTATTCTTTCTATTAGTTTATTTATTTCGTCATTAAGTGTTTCTACTTTTGCGATAATATTACCCTTTATGTCTAAGGCTGTAATAACGTTAGAATGAACAAAATCACCATCGCCTACATCTTTATAGTTTATCCCTAAAACATTAGCTAATTCTCTGATGTCAGCTTCTTTATTACTAGACAACATTGTCCAAACATTTGCATCTAATTCTTTTTTAACTATATATTTCTTTAAATCCTTTGGCCGATCTTTCACAGTATCAAAGGAAACAAAAATCACATGATAATTAGTAATTTTTTTTGATTTAAGTTCTGTTTCGATAGCTTTGATCTTTGAAATAATTAAGGGACAAGCATGGGCACAGCCGGTGTACCCCATTGTTATCAGAACTATCTTACCAGCAAAGTTTTTAAGAAGAACGTCCTTAGCTGTTTGATCTTGCCAACTACTTTTTAATTGATAAATAGACTCATCACTTTTTTTTTCTTCAGAAAGACTTTGCAAAGAAAAAAACAAGAAAACCATTGTCACTATAGATTTAATCATAATTATTCCTCTTACCTTACACATCTAAAACCTAAATTCCATATAGAAGATTTAGCTTTTAAGCTTGAACGGAAGGCAAATCTCATAAAGGCTGCATAATTTTCCTGGTCAGCACTGTTCATGCCACCAGCACCACAAAACATATCCTTATTAAAGGAGGTATCTTCACGACTTTCCCCAGTCACAAAACTGGAATTAAAATCTTCTACCCATTCCCAAACAAGACCATGCATATCCCAAACACCGTAAATGTTTTTATATATACTTTTGGTGTTCTTTAGATTTCCACCTTGCGGTTCACCATACCAATCTAGAATTCTCTTTAAAAAAAGCTCATCTTTAACAGCTGATTTTTTATTTTCTGAAGATTGTCCAATATATTCCCACTCGTTTATAGTCGGTAAACGCATATTAACTGATTCACAAAAAGCCTTTGCCGCAAACCATGACACCCAAGTTATTGGAGCCGTTTTATTTTCTATGCCTAAAGATTTTAAATAACTAGCATCAGAAAACAAGCTAGAGACATTTTGTTTTTTCCACTGAGGCTGTTTATTTAAAAACTCTTCATATTGCAACACCGTAACCTGGCTAACCATAACTTCAAAGCTTGCAATATTTATTGCTTTATTTATTTTTTTATTTGCTTTTTTGTTCGATGAAGCACCTAACCAAAAGGGCTCAAGTTTTCCTGCAGGAATTTGAATTGTTTCCAGGTTTGCAAGAGCCAAATTAGAAAAAACCATCTGAAAAATTAATATTGCTAAAAGTTTAACAGATGGTTTCATTTTTTTATTCGCCTTTTTGTTCTGTTTTTTCAGTTTTTACTGAACTTACTTGTTTAGGTGTGACTGCTTTTTTTGAGTTACCCCATGAATTGTATACATATGTTAATACGTTTGCTACGTCTTCATCACTTAAACCAAGCGATGGCATAACGCCGTCATACTTTTCACCATTCACTTTGATAGGTCCAGACAAACCATTCTTTACGGCACTAATAATTTTTTTAACATCGTTCTTTAAATAATCCGAACCTGCTAACGGAGGGAAAGCTCCTGGAACACCCTTACCGTCAGGCTGATGGCAAGCCGCACAGTTTTGCGTATAAACATTTTTTCCCATTTTAATTCTATCTTCAATCGTCTTTGCCGTAGTAACATGTTCTTTTTCTGTTACTTGTTGGATAGCTCCACCTTCAGGCAAATAAACATTGTCTGCAATTTTTCCAGAGAAAATAGCTTTATCTTCTGCTCCATCGGCTTTCATAATTCCTAAAGAACCTTTATTGAAAGTTCTAAAGATAGAGTGATCCACTAGAATGTAATTTCCTGGAACATCAATTTTGTACTCAACAATCGCAGACCCACCGGCAGGAACTAAAGTTGTTTGGACGTTAGTTTGAAATTTATCACCACCTTCAGTGTAAACCTTATCAAAAATTTCACCAATCACGTGGAACGAAGAAACTAAATTGGGCCCACCGTTACCAACAAATAAACGAACTGTTTCACCTACTTTGGCTTTCAAAGCTTTTTCACCTGTCATTGATCCAACAGATCCGTTAAACACAACATATGTTGGCCTTTCATCAATAGCCTTTTCCATATCAAATGGTTGGTAACCTTGTTTACCATATTTACCTTTCGTATAAAAATCACCCTGCATTACATAGAACTCACGATCAACTTTTGGTAGACCCTCTTTTGGTTCAACCAAAATCAAACCATACATACCATTTGCGATATGCATTCCCACTGGAGCTGTAGCACAATGATATACATATAAACCTTTATTCAATGCTTTGAATGAAAACACGCTCTCATGCCCTGGTGAAGTGAATGAAGCCGCAGCTCCGCCCCCTTGGCCAGTGACCGCGTGCAAATCGATATTATGAGGCATTTTACTTGTTGGATGATTCATTAAATGAAACTCAACCATATCGCCTTCTTTGACTCTGATAAAACTTCCAGGAACAGTTCCACCAAAAGTCCAAAAAGTATAATCAACGCCATCGGCGATTTTCATTTTCTTTTCGACAACTTCCAATTTTACAATCATTTTTGTGTTATGACTTCGTGATATCGGCGGTGGCACCTCTGGAGGAGATGTCAGAACAGCATTCTCTTCCCCTTTAATTTCATCTTTTGCAAAAGCTGAAAAACTCATTGCAAACATCATTATTGCTAGCACTAAACGCTTCATAATAGTCTCCTTGTTATATATTTACTTTACGGTTTTTTTATTGTTTGTGCCTATGACTTAAATCACAAGTTAAATTATAAGTAAATATAATTTACATCATGTGGATGCTCGATAATTTTATCAACTTTTAGAACATGAATTTGCTGATCAGCAGTTTGAATTATTCCTTGCTTGGACCAATCACTCATGATGCGGATAACAGACTCTACAGAAGCGCCAAGATTATCAGCAATCTCTTTCCTGGTCATAGGTAGTCTCACTGAAGCATTGCCATTCTCTGATTGCTTATCTAACAGATTAATTAATAACATTGCTACTTTTTGAGACAATGGGGATTTCGACATTACTTTTTGTTCTTGAAGCATATTCATCCGACTTGAAAGCATATTCTGCACACGCAATATCAAATCAGGGTTTTGCTTCCAATGAGTAATATAATTTTCTTTGGGAATTTTTAAAAATCGAGAAGGTCCCATCGCGATAGCTGACACTGGATAAATAGGTCTTGGTTGAGCCATAATAAATGCCGCCAAAGCCTCACCTGGTGTAGAAAAGTGAACAATCACATCTTCGCCCAATGGCGACGGTTTAGTTAATTTATAAGCACCACTTAAAACAATTCCAAAACAATGAGCCTCTTTCCCGCAATGAAATAAAATATCTCTGTGATTAGAAGTTACAATTTGACCGTCATGACATAACTCTAAGATTCGTTTTTTTTCGTACCCAATAAAAATTGGAAAACCAGAAAGTTCATTCATTGAGGCTTCAAGGGCATTCACGATTTTAGGCTCCTTAATAGTTTAAAAACAATTCCATATAGTTCTTGTGGTAATTGATCTGGATTATTTAAAACTCTATAGTGATTAAACATTTTTGGGAAGAACTGTTTAGCTTCTTTGTCCACAGTTAGCGCAAATGGTAAGATACCAGAGCCTTCTGCCTCTGAGCAGGATTTTTTAACATCAGAAATTCCGTACCTTCCTTCATACCCATCTAAGTCAGTTGGCTTACCATCAGTAATTAAAATTAAAAGTTTTTTCTCTGCCTTGGATTCCTTTAATTTTAACGTTGCATGTCGAATGGCTGGTCCAAGTCTAGTATATCCCTGCGCCTGTATTTGCGAGACCGAATTAAAAAAATTTGACCAGGGACTTTGTTCCTTTTTATAAATTTGATAATAGCAATGGTGTCTGGTTTCACTGAAAGTTCCTGCAACCTGAATATTTGTTATCAAATCTTCAAATATCAATCCCATTAAACCTACAGAATCAGTGATAACATCTAGGACTCGTCTATTCTGAACCCAAGAATCAGCCGACATGGACTGATCAAAAAGAATCAATACTGCCATTTCTTGTTGTGCCTTTTTTTTTGATGAATACCATCTTTGGTCAACAGAAGTTTTAGCTTTAAGACAAGCGTAATCATGTAAAAAATTATCAAAATCAACTTCTTCACCATCGAATAATCTGTTTTTCCACAAGGGATAATTGATAAGACTAGACAATCTTTTTTTCCAATGATCAATTTCTTTACGATATTTTTTGCTCAACTCTTGAGCATGATTTTCCGTGCCTGATACATTCACAACTTTTTCAACTAACAAACAATGATTTATTAAATAATTAGCCGACTTCACATTCCATTCAGGATATGAAAAATTTTTATCAGGCTCAAATATCACCGCTTCTGAATCATTGTGAAAATTCAGTACCCCATCTGCAGAATACACAGATTTAGCAGCTTCTCCCCCGCGAGTCACTTTAGACAAAGATAGTTCCTCTAAAGCCTTACTATGATCATTTAACTGATCATCTCCTGAATCAAATCGATAGCCCCCCTGATATTCATCAGCTGTTTCCAGTTTTTCAAATGAATGTGTTACTGGATTTGCTTTTTCTTGCTCTAAATCAACATATTCCGTGATTCCGTTATTTTTTTTCTTTAATTCCGTAGTGATTTCATCCTGTTGATTTTTTTTCCCAGACTGCGAGTTAAATTTTAAATCATTTCTAGCAAAAGATCCCTCAGATGCGCTTAGACACGGCAAGGTTAAAAAGATAAAATCGGGAATGACTTCGTTGATCTTTGTTACAGGCATATCAAAGACAAAGGCTTCTGTCGCCATCCGCACAGCGTAATTTTTTTCCCAAAGTTCTAAATATTTATGTTTTTTTAATTCTTTTATCTTAGATATAATTTCATTTTGAAAATTTTTATAGCTAGCAAACTCTTGATCCAAATATGAGTTAATAAGCGGCATCTGTTTTAAAAACTCAAATCGTGATACCAATGGATTCTGCGGCTTTTGTTGTCTTATATTTAATTTATAGGCTGCCGCTGTTATTAAGATCAAATTGATATAAATTTTTTTATTTAGTTCAAAATCACGAAATAAATCAATTTTATCTGGTAAAAACAAAACCCCATTATTTAATCCTATGAAGCAAAGAGAAGCTGACACTAATGGCGCTTGCTCTTTGCGAAAAAGAGCGCTGGCAAAGGCATTTAGATATTTTTCTTGTTTACTAAATTCGACAAGAGAATTGCTTTTTTTATTTTTCTGCACATACCTATTAACTACTTTTTCAAAAAGCTTCTCAAGGATATCCATTAAAGACTCAAATCAATCAGATCCTTAAGCGTCTGAATAATCTCTGGATCATCACTTAACACTTCAGCTATACTTGAATAACAAGCTCTTCTTGGATTCATGCCGTCTTTTATTAAAAGAGCAGCGTAAACTAATAACCGAGTTGACACTGTTTCTCTTAAGTTAAGCTCTCCCATGGTTCTGATTTTTTCAGCTAACTTTACTATCTGCAAGGAAAGACCAGATGACAACGCTGTTTTTTCACATAATAACTTTACTTCCGTATCCCGATCTAAATAATTCATAACAAGGTTAATGAATCTTTGTCTGGTCGATGGCTTTAATTCTTTAAACCCTTTTTGATAACCAGGATTAAAACTTGCCACACACATAAATGTTTTGGGTGCCGAGACAACTTCGTTGACTCGGTCTAGGTATATTTCTCTGCGATGATCAGTAAGTGGATGCAAGGCTACAATAACGTCTTCACGAGCTTCCGCTAATTCATCAAGATATAAAATGGCCCCTTGGCGAACAGCTCGAGTTACTGGACCATCTTGCCAAATCATTTCAGAGCCTTTTAATAAAAAGCGTCCCAAAAGATCAGCACTACTTGTGTCTTCATTACAAGCGACTTTCACTAAGGGGACATTTAATTTTTCTGACATAAAGCCAACCAATTGTGATTTCCCACAACCAGTTGGTCCCTTTAAAAGCAAAGGCAATTGGGAACGATAACATCTTTCAAAAATCTCAACTTCATGATTAAGAGAATAAAAGATGTTATCCATTATTTACCACCAATTTCGCCTACAGGTTTTCCGAATCTAATAAAATTCCAGATATACGCGATGATTCCAATTGTAAATAATGTTGCAGCCAGAATTAAACCTAAAAAGTGAACTTCGATTTCTTTCTGAACTGTCATAAAATCCATTCCCATTCTTCTTTCAAGGTAAACTTGAGCAATTCCAGCAATACCAAAAGCCACTGTCATCGCAGTCATTCCTATATTTGAAGTCCAAAAAGCAAAGGTATTCATCCCTGTGTCTTGCAGTTTTCTACCTGTCAAATGCGGCATCGTATAAGTAATGATAGCTAAAATCAGACAAGCATATGCCCCCCAAAAGGCCATATGTCCATGCATGGCAGTCACTAAAGTTCCATGGGTGTACATATTTACTTGAGGAAGCGTATGTGCAAAACCTAAAAATCCAGCTCCCACAAAAGACATGACCGCACAACCAAGAGTCCACAGCAAGGCTGTTTTATTATCAGGCATCCTGCCACCTTTTTTAGCCATGGCTAAGGCATAAATCGCCATACCTAAAAAAGCTACGGGCTCAAGCGCACTAAACACACCGCCAATCATTAACCAATATCTTGGAGTTCCAATATAATAATAGTGATGTCCTGTTCCTAAAATTCCAGAAAGAAAAGTAAAGCCAACAATAATGTATAGCCATTTTTCAATAATTTCTCTATCAACGCCAGTCAGCTTAATTAACAAGTATGACAAGATGGCACCCATAATTAATTCCCATACACCCTCAACCCAAAGATGCACCACCCACCAACGCCAGTAGGAATCCATCGTTTGATGATCGGTATTAATCATTCCCGGTAGATACAAAAGGGCTGTCATCAACAAGCCAAAGAATAAAACTAAACTTGTAGTTGTATATCTTTTGCCATTCCAAATTGTTCCACCAATTAAACCAATAAACAGCAACACATCCACAACTACTAGATAATCTAAAGGCCTTGGTATTTCTAAAAACTTTCGACCTTCCCACCAATTAAAGTGAAAACCGATAATAGAAGTGACACCAACAACAACAAGAGCTACCAGCTGCACATAGGCCCACTTAACTGATATTAATTCACGATCAGCTTCTTCTGGGATAATGTAATAAGCAGCTCCCATGAAACCTGCTAATAGCCACATAACTAATAAATTTGTATGTGTTGCACGAGCCGCATTAAAAGGAATAACAGAATGTAATCCGTCAAACCCCATATGAGCAAAGCCCATGAAAAAACCATAAACTAATTGTAAACTAAATAGCAGCATGCAAACAGCAAAAAACCAATAGGCGACTTTTTGGGATTTGAATTTCATAACTATTTCCCCCCTTTGAGTTGTGAAAGATAAGTAACAAGCTCAGAAATTTCTGAATCTTTAAGTGGCAACTTTGGCATTTTAGAATCTGGCTTTACCGAAGCTGGATCTGAAATCCATTTTGCAAGATAGTCAGAATCAAACTTACTTCCAACACCATCAAGTGCAGGTCCAACCGTTCCGCCTTGTCCTTGGACAGCATGACAGGCAACACATATTTGTGTAAACACGGCAGGCTTTGTCACACTACCGGCAACTGATTCTGAAACTGCAGCACTTGTAACAGCACCCTGTCCTTGCAAATCAGGCTTTGCAGGAAAACCATTTAAGTCCATCTCGCCAATCCATTTTAAAAATAGAGTTAAATCTGAAATTTCTTCATCAGTAAAATTATAATTCACCATCTTCCGATCATTGGGATACATCTTCTGCGGATCCTTGAGCATAGATTTAACAAAAGTTTCACCTCTACGCTCATAAACTTTGGTCAGTTCTGGAGCATAATAGGCCCCCTCACCCATAAGAGTATGACAACCCATACAATTATTTTTATCCCACAAATGTTTACCTCTAATAATTTCAGGAGTTAAATTTTGGGACTTCGTTTGCGCTGGGATTCGTTGAAATGTATCCAAGGTCAAACCAATAAATGCCGCTGTACAGACAGCAGTTCCAAAAAGAAAGAAAGCTTTTGCTTGTGATTTTGATAACATCTTTTACCTACCCATTCCCGCATATTCCACAGCAACCTTGATTTGCATGTGCTACTTTTTTTGCAATACAAACTTCCCATAAGTTATCATCAATTTTTTTTGATGACCAAATTGAATTAGGAATTCTCGCCTCATCAAATTGTTTTTTTAATAGATCAGGGTCATGATCAAAAATAACTTTCATCTCTTTCCCCTGAAGCAACCCTTCAATAATCGAGAACAACAACCCCGATTTAAATCGGGTATCAAATGCTCTAAAGTCTAATACTGTGTCCATGTAATACGCCTCCCCGTTATGACTCACTTTACGTAATTAAAATTAAGAGCACATATGATTTAAATCAGTAGAAGTTTGCTTTTTATGGTTTAAAGTTTTGAAATGATCCAGTTTTAAGGAGGAGTATGCTAATGATATTAAAAAATGGGACCTTTGATCTGCCTAAAGGACTAAATCGTAAGCTTGATTTATTTACTAAAATTAATCCCATTCAAAAACAAGTCTTACTACAAAATTGCAATATCATCACCGAGGATAGGAATTTCAAAGGCCGAATCGTTCAAGTCTAACATCTAGTTTTGCCTTCGTTGTTGTTAAAATTGTGTGATTGGAACGGGTCTTTGGCAATGAATTTCACTAGAATTTCACTGATTTTAAAAATTTGCGCTGTGTCTTTGCTTTGCTAGGGGGTTTTTTCAAGATTTTGAATACACAAATCCGTTGCAGATAAATTTCTTAGTCTGCCGATTGATTAAAATTGTCGAAGTTCCCCACCGAGCTAGTTAGCACTTCATGCTCGTGTGGGTTCATCTCGAAGTACTGTTGAGCAAAGTCATCTTCGAAATGATGCTGTTGCTTTGGTGGTCCCCTTGCTGGATATAGCGGTGGCGGTTTTGTTGGTAGCCCCATGTGCTCAAGGATTTTTCGAATTACTTTTGGATCCTCGATGGCAGCAATGATTTTCATTTTACCGCCGCATTTAGAACAAGTTTCTACGTCCACATTGAAAACCCTTGCAAGTAGCCGTGCCCAGGGAATGTTCTTCTTTTTTAGCTCTATTTTATTTGGCACTGCTGCTGTTTGGTTATCTTGAACCAGGTTTAGTTCTGGAGGTTTTGGTACTATTTGTTTTCGGTATTTGTAGTGGGGTCCAAGTACTCCATGATAACGAGTCAGATGCACTCTGGGTCTTGGAACCAGTGCCACAAGTCGCTCCATCAGCTCCATCGGTGTTAACTTCAGAGCTGTGGTGCCATCGTCCCAGTTTTTTTTGAACTTGTAGATCACATTACCGACATCATCAGTTGATAAGCGCTCCTCGGCTACAGCCGGACGCGCAATGTATCTGCAAATCTTTTCTAAACGATCACGCTCATGGGCTTTGGTGGCTACACCTGCATGCAGTGAAAATCCAGAGTTCTTCGCCACAAGGCCCTTGGTGGCGGTGTGATCGTTATCGGTGACAGACTTTAGAACCAGTGCTTTTTTGCCTTTACTTTTGCCTGTGGCAAATCTGTAGGTCACAGAAGTGGCTTGTAGTTTAGAGAGTGTATCTTCATCTGGAATCGGTATTTGGAAGCCACCATCGCTGTCATCTTTGATAATGATTTTTTCTCGCTCTAGGTATTTAGTGAGCTTAACGATGATTTTTGTAAGTACTTCCTCGATCTCTTTAACTGTTGGTGGTGTGGCCACCCAGAAGTCGATGGGTTCACCTTTGGCACTGAGTTCATAGCAGCCATCAACAAAGAGTTGATGAAAGTGGATGTTCAAGTTCAGACTTCCTCCAAAGCGTTGGATCAGAGTGACTGCGCTTGATTTGGAGTTCCTTGCCCCGAGCCCTGCTTTGTTGCGGTAATACTGGCTAATCACCAGATGCGCAATCTCTAGGGCTCTTGCCATGACCTTGTGTCTAACAGCTAAGCACAGTCTGATCGGAATCGGGAATGTCAGCACCCACTGCCTGATGTTTTTGTGTGGCAATACGCAATCGACTAAGTGAACCGCTGTTTCTGCCATCCGCCGGGCTCCGCATGATGGACAGAAGCCTCTTTTTTTGCAGCTAAACGCTACCAACATCTCGTGGTGGCAAATGGTACACTGGGCCCGCAAGAACCCATGAGCCAAAATCCCACAGCGTAAATACGCTTCGAACTCTTTGATCACGAAGTCTGGTAATGGATACCCCAGATCGTGTTCGACTTGTTTTTGGAATGACAGCCAGTTGGCTTGGATCAGTTTGTAGAGTGTAGTTTTTTCGGGTTCGTGGCGTTGGTAGTGATAGGTTTTGGCATTGGGAATCGACATGGGCTAAATACATGTCTGCAACGGCCGTGGCCATTTAGGATCGCTTTACTGATATCTGCTGTGGCGCTGTGGTCCGGAATGTTGTTTAGGCGCTGGGTGATTAAGACCAGAGCGATCATTTATGCGGACCTTTTGATCATTGGTTGAAGCCTGCCAAGGAAAGCTTTCCAGTGCTTTGTTTCTAAAAAGCACAGAACAATCGTTGGACTAGGGCCAAATTGGATTGGTCTAGTAATTGCTCTTAGGAATGCTTCGCGGGAAACCAAGACAAAATATCACCACCGGGGGCGGGAATGAGTTTTCTAAAAAAAGGCTATCTATATATAGCACTGAACTTAGCTATTAGCCTTGGAGTGAATTCTGTTTGTTTTTCCAGACCCGAAGTCATAACCACTGAAGAACTCTATCAAGAGCTATTTCCACCGGTAGAAAATATTCTTTTAAGGGCGGTATTTAACAGAGAAGAAAACTTAAAAAATATACTAGCATTAATAAAAGTCGAGCCGAATATTTCTAAAACGCTTCGACAGCTTCCTAAAAAGCTAACTCAATACTATCGTTGGCATCAAAAAATTTATAATAAGAATGGTAGCATAGTTTCCTTGCCTGACCTTGAGGGAATAAGTCCTGAAGTATTTGATAAATCTCCGTGGGTTTTAAATCGAATTTTAAGTCAAAACTATACTTTACTCTTCTCTGCCGATGGCTCTAGTGGAGGCATTGAAGCGATACTAGCGCTATTAACACTTAAGAAGCAAATTCTCATGGACCTTACAGCGATAGATAAGGAACTAAAGAAGTGGGGGCCCCCCAATGGAAACCTGATGAGATATTTTCTAGTACCCTCAATCAAAGCCACAATTAACCAGATGACTCCAGTGGGGGCCATGATTGAATTTATGGACTCTATTCAATGTGAACTGGCTGATAGATTCTGTATGCACTTAAAATCGGGTTTGGGTTCAGCACTACATTTCGCTATTTCTAAACATCAAAATGAATTGCAGGCGATTGAATCAAAATTTACCGAATTCACTCAGAGTAATGGATCTACTTCCGTCGATTTACTAAAGTCGATCTATAATTTTAATGTATGGTATTTGCAATCGGGGTCAGTCACCCATCCATTTTCTTCAGACGAACTAAGAAAAAGACTGATTGATTTAGTAGAATATAAATCAAGCTCTAATATGTCTCGACGTTATGAGGCATTTTCACAACATCTAGTTTTGATGAGCGAGCTGACTCAAATCTTAGACCGAAGAACAAAGTACTCTGTTTACAAAGATGAGCTCAATTCCCAGCAAAAACTAAAAGCCTACTCTGCCATAAAATTGAAACTACAAAATTCCATCAGTGCAATGAATAAGCAAATTAAAATTTTAGCTTTATCAGAAGAGGAGTTGGGCCAATGAAATCTCAGAGTTTAAGATCAAACACTGTTTCCTTTTTTCGATTTAGTATTGCGATAGTTGCTGCGTTTTTAGTATTTTTCGGCTGTTCACCCAAAAACTCGGACCCAGTAACAGAACAGGCGCCCCTGTCGCCAGAAGGAACTTCTGCACAGATAGAGTCCGAGGGCTATATTGAGATTCAGGGGTTAAATCAGAATTACTATTTGCGCTCTATGTACTTTGATCAAAGTACAAAAGTGCAATATCAAATATTGAATAGTCAAATGGAGCCAGTATTCCAAAAGGCTTTTAATCTAGCAGACGCTAAAAACATAAAGGAAATCAGCCCAATATCCATTTCCAAGGCAAAGAATGAGGAATGGAGGAAGTTGAGCTGGACATTGGACACTCAGTTTTCAAATTATAAATCCAAATTGCAAGATCGGTTTAAAAGCGAAACACAAAGTTGCATCAGCTCTGAAGTGATCAAGCACTATAGGTCATTTTCTCTTTCAAAGCGGGGACCCGCTTGGTTAATTCTTCGAGAGCTTTCTTCCAATGAGGTACTTCAATACTTAGCTCTTCAGATTGATTTTGAAACCGAATCTCTCGCGTCTATTGGAATTATCAAGGGTAACTGGGATTTGTCTTTGGATAACCCCTACGTCAGTGCCTTGGCAGAAAATGTAGTTTTTGGAGAACCATCCACGTTGAATCACATCAGTGAAGAAATTTTTGCGGCCTGCCAGTCTCAAATTTCTGAAATTAAGATTTCGAGCGGGCCATCTATGAATACAGATACGGCGGACGCTTTAGCGTCGAGACAATTGGATCTACTCTTCAATGGTTCAGGATGGGGTCAGCCTTTCAGGGCCGGAGTGGCTCACGTTCTAATGTCTGAAGGACCATTTTACGGAATCGATTCTTTGAAGAGAAATACGTCTTTGTTGAAAAAAAATGAATAAGGGATAGGGAGAGAAAATGAAAATAAGTATTTTATTGAGTCTGGGACTACTAGGCCTAACGGCGCTAGCGAATCCAAAGATCAATGTGGACGTGAGCGGTCAGTTGACCCACAAGCTAGGATTAGCTTGGAATAAGGTCACTAAACACGAGCATAGCCTAAAATGCTATGTGACGGGCAAATCAGATGATCATCAGGATTTAGGTGGCGAAAATCTAGAAATTTCCCATGCCTATTTGAAGTTTGGAGATTTAAAATCCATAGGGTCAAAGAGATTTCCGATTTCTTTTGGTTCTGTTCAGACACAAGTGCAAAAAATAAATGATTTGGAATATCTGGTTTCTATCACTGATGCCACGTCATGGTCGGGGTACAGTCATTTGGATGATGGGGACTGTGAGCTTCGCGAAACTCACTGGAAAATTCACTCCCATCAAATTTCCGGCGATATCGCGGTAAAGATCAAACCACCGACTGGAAACTATTTTATAATTATGAAAGCTGACTTTGCGTCGGGTATTTTCAAAGCGCAAGAAAAGGGCCTCAGAGTTGATGGAGATATCCACAATGCTCAGCTCAGTAGCCGTGATTCCATCATTTGGTTTCGTCCCGGCAGTGAAATTAAAATCAATTTTAAGGGATCCGCCTACACAGATTCCCAAAAAACCTTTGGTCAATTTAGAATCCAGTTTATTCCGGACTCAGTAACTCCTGAAGTTGAAAAACTTTCGCCTTACCTGAAGCTCAAAGAGATTATCAAGCAAACTAACGACATAAGGACCGAGCGGGATATGCTTTTGAAGCAAAAGTCGACTCGACAGTTCTTATCTGTAGGACATGCGTTGTTGAAGTCAGAAGAGGCCATGCAAAACATAATCAGTAATCAAAGTCTTAATAAAATTAAAAATACATTAGATGAACTCTATTCCATTGCGAATGATACCACCATTGGTTTGGGCTATGATCAACCCCATGTAAAGGCCATGGCGGCGGCTGTCGGTTATCGTTTAACTTTAGTTTTACTAGAAGACTTAAAAATCTTTTGTAAAGATGTGGCTGTCAATTTACCTTTGACTGGGAAAAAAATAACAACAAGCGGGCTTAAAGCCGCCTATTACTGGCTCAATCGGGATTTGATTCGAATTGAATCTTTGCAGTTTCCTGAAGTAAAGGCATTTGTCGAAGAATTTGTCCGCTACGAAAACAATGCAATGAAGTATTCTCAATTGGCGCTGGATTCCAAAGAGCTTAAGAAAATAAATGCGGCCTATGTACTCCTAGATAGAAACTCAGATATCTACTCTGATTTGTTTGGAGACTTTTCCAGTTCTTTAAAAAAGACAGAGAAGATATTTGGCACAATCGGAGCTAATTCAATTTATACTCAGGAAATATATCAGTACGCAGGAAAGCTGGGACAGGAGCGCCTGGCAGTGGCCAAGCAACTTCGAGCATTGCCTCAATTGGTGAATCGCAACAATCATGAGTTTATAAAAGCATCACCTATTCTTAAAGACATTGAGAGTTTAGAGAAAAATCTAAATGCGTTTTCTCAGATGCTATTTGATAGAATTAAATTTATAGCACCTGACAGTAGTGATGATAATTTGTCGACATCTGTGATCAGCCTTTTAGCCCATCAGGTGGCAATTTTTGAAAAACCCTTGAGCGAAAAATTTATTGAGCCCATTCGGCAATTATTTTTTAACATCGCCAAAGATCAGAAAACGATTGAATCTTTTAACTCTTGTTTGCGAGGCAACTAATGAAAATTCTAAAGTATATAGTATCACTGGCGGTATTGATTCAAAGTTCTCAGGTTTGGTCCTCTGCGATGAGCCAAGCTGAAAAAATTATAACCGAGCAAAGAAAACTAGCCATCATGAAGGCCCAAGAAATTGTGCAAATGGATTTGAATTTTGCTTTGACTGAGGTCATGGAGAAAGTGGCCACCAGTCCTGATTTGGCAGAGACAAACAAAGATCTTTTTACGTCTCAGCAAAAATTAATACAAAGCTATTCCAGTTTGCTTAGCCAGCCCAAATCCGAAAATATTTCTGAATTTAAAAAACAAGTGAATGAGGCCTTTGAGAAATATCAAGAGTTGAGTCGTGAAAAGTTTGCTTTATCCTTCATTCCTTCGTTGCAGCTTGTGAATCGTCAAAAGTCTTTAATACTGGCCCATGATACTTTACTTGGCTTTGAGAATAATTGTGCGGTCGGCAAAGGTATCGGAGGCATCGGAGCTGCTGATATTTATTTTCCAGGGCTGCCCAAAGCTAATTACTCTATCCAGTTAGGATTTGGCACTGAATCTGGTCCTAGTTTTCAAGGTAGCGCAAGCGCCTCGGGAACGCCGAATGAGCAATCTAGGAATCAAGCGGCCAACATTTATTATACTGGGGCGACCATCGTAGGATCGATCGCTTATAGTGGTGCTTCTGGTGCAGTAGTGGGTGCGTGCCAAATGATGGCTCCCTATGCCTTAGCCGGCGGTGTGGTTGTGGCACTGGCTGTGATGTATATGTCCAATGAAGAGCGCATTAAGGCAGAGAACGAAATCGTTGAGGCCAAAATGTACGTGTTTAAAAATTCGGTCGACGATAGAAATATTGCTCAGTATTACAAAGACGCCTGCCAGGCGACCTCAGAAAAAAGCAAGCAATTGAGATCTATCTTATCGCAGTCTTTGAACCAGCCAGGGACTTTAAGCTTACCTCCTAATTTTGATTGGGAAAAAGAAGTCTCTGCGATGAATAAGCTCTCTGCAGACAGACACCAAGCCTATGTTGAGCTTAGAATTTTATTGGAAGATCAAATTAAGAGTCCAACAAATGCAGAGTTAGCTCAAAAAATTGAAACTAAGAAAAATGATATCAAGAAGATTGAAGAGGCATTAGCAAAAGAATCCACTCCAGAACGAGTTGCGAATGTTTTAAAAGCCTACTTACAAAAAGGGGATCTCAGTTTTCATCAGCAAGTTCAAAGCACGATTTGGCGAGAAATTGATCTTCATCAGAGAAAAGCCTTTGATCGTGTTTCTAAAGCGACTTTAGATTTAAGTAGTCGATTATTTCAGAGTGCTCTGGATGAGCGATCTCCAATAGGTATGGAGCTTGCGGCCCAAAAGAGTTTAAAAACGGCAAAACTTCAGTTTAAAAAAGTTTTGGAATTGAAGATTAAAGAAATTTTTGGCCGTGCGGATAGTAAATCGGTGTTGACGGCTCAAGAGACTTTGAAGACTCAAGCACAAGTCATCAGAAAAAAATATGGTCATGAGCCAGAAGTGGCCGAATTTGTGAAGGCCGCTCAATCGTTGATTGGTAAAATTTAGTGTTTATAATACTAGCGACTGTTTTTAGTTCTCTGTTCTGGGTCCAAGTCACTTTGGCTAATGGCATGAGAGTGCCGGGTGTTGTGAGCGGACAAATCATCCGCTCACATGGAGCTTCAGATGCGATGAGCATGTCCCATCAACCGAGTCTGTGTAGTGACGGCAATGGTAATTTCAGAGATTGCCAGAACAAGCAGAAATACGAATGGTGGAAACGAAACCAAGGACAAGCTCAAGACACTCGCAACTACCGCTCTTGGGATGGTCAAACTATTATCGTCAATGATCAATCGCAGGATTTCAATTATCACAGACCACAGGGGTCTTCAGGGAGTAACCCAGGGAATGGAAGTGGTGGCAGTGGTAATCCTAGTGGAAATGATGGTGGTAGCAGTAGTTCGGGAAAAAAAGTAAACTTAGGTCTTAAGGTCACTATCAAAGATCCTATATCTGGCTCACCAGTATCCATTGATACTCGATCAATGACGACTCGGCCGTATTTAGATGCGGCTACGGCACAAGCCATGGCCATCGCGGCCAATGAAGTGATGTCGGGTCTGCAAAGGGCTAAAAATCTGGAAGCTCAGAATCAAGTATTTCAGAATTACTATAATCAAACTGAAGCTGTAAATCAGGCCATAGCCAATCATATCAAAAAGGAATCTGAACGAATCTCTGCGACCATTCAAAACTCGGCACAAGCTGGCTTTGCCGAAATTGCTTCAGGTCTGCTAATTCAAGGTGGTTTGTCGACAGAGGAAATTCAGAGTCTTAAAAAATCAATAGAGCTATCGCAATCAGTGTTACGATATTCAGAATATTATGTGGATTCGGGCGGTAGAGCGATTCTTGAAAAGAGATTCCAAGATGCGCTTGCTGAAAAAAATTGGTTAGCAGCTGGTGAAATGTTAGAAGAGATCAGCTACGCTCAAGAGAATGGTCAAAAGGACAAATCTTCGATCGCTCGTAAGTGGACAAATCCAGAGGGAGTTTTTAAAGTTGGCTCGTCGTTGGATTCTAAGAGGCCTTTGACATCTAAGTGGTCAGAGAATGGGCAAGTTGTTCGTCGGGTAATAAACCGATTTCAAAGCTTTCATAAGGCCACTGAGGGATTAAAGTACGCTACGTCTCAAGAAAAAGCGCAACACACATTGGGTGTGACTTTAATATCAGTAGCTGATGAAGAGCTAGCTCGTGGAAACGCCCTGAAAGGCTCAGCGATCGCGCAAATCGCCGGTGAGTTGAGTGATGGGCTCATGGGCTTAGCCAGTGGCTTTTCAAACGCAGCTTACTCGGCACTGACCGCACTTCCTGAAATTGCACAGGCCTTAGGCGCCGGAGCTCAGGCTTTATATCATGATCCTCAGGGAAGTTGGGATGTGGCCGTTAAAGTGATCAGTCAATTAGATGAAGTGGGACCAGTCCTTCTTAATTCCATACAGAATGATTGGAAGACTCTAGAATCAGGCAGCGCTTTTGAAAAAGGGGAAGGGCAACGTCCCGAAAGTGGTAGAAATTAAAAAGGGAGCACTCCATAATGATTTAACTTAAACACATAAATCATTAATAACAAAGGAGAACTCCCTAATGAGAAAAAGTAAGCCATCACAAGTAAAAT
>JAFLCC010000026.1 GCA_017302835.1 Deltaproteobacteria bacterium
TTTACTTGTGATGGCTTACTTTTTCGCATTAGGGAGTTCTCCTTTGTTATTAATGATTTATGTGTTTAAGTTAAATCATTATGGAGTGCTCCCTTTTTAATTTCTACCACTTTCGGGACGTTGCCCCGCTCTTTGCGGCCTTAGGTGGGCATGAAAAAGAGCCTCGCAAGCATAGATATTACCTATGCCAACCACATTATTCTGATTCATCAACCATGTTTTGATAGCGACGCTCGAGCTTCGCGTTTTTTGAAAAATAAGGTCACCTGAAAATTCTGAAGATAAGGGTTCAGGTCCAAGCTCTTTAAGTCTGGGATGGACAAGTTCTTCCGCTTTGGAAATGGGCAGTATCAGTCCAAATCTTCGAGGATCATTATAAATCAATTTAATATCATCAGAAAAGTGAATCAAAAGGTGATCGTGCTTTTGAGTCTTCTCTCGATTTTGATTGCTCCCTGATTTTGCAGGCTCAGCCAGCTGACCGCCTCGCCAAGAACCCGTCATCCCAAGATGACTGAGGAGAAGGGAATTCTGAAATTCAAAAACTAAATACTTGGCGCGCCTTCGAGTCGCAACTAATTTTTGCCCTTCAATATGTTTTAGATCCTTGCTTTGGATTGGTTCACGAAAGCTTCCACAACGGAGCTCGAAACGCTCAACCCGCACGCCCGGACGTAAAATCTGATTGAGACCGCGACAGACTGATTCAACTTCAGGAAGTTCTGGCATCCGGTGGTAATAAGGGAGAATTAGAGAACAATCAACCATTCTTTCCGGAGGGATCCTTTAATAAAACGTTTCTTATGCTCGTACCAAAATGAATCGCTGAATATTAACCTTCATCTCAAGCAACATGATTTAAAGCGCCATAATTTCAAGCTACATCATCTCAAGCACCTTTAACTCAAGTTTATCAACTATCTAACCGATAGAAATAGGTAATGGCGCGTGAGGGATTTGTTAAATATTCTTCGTTTTTATTTTCTTTTCTGATCCTGCTCCTTTCAGGTTGCATGGCTGGCTCCATTAAAATGGAGAGCTTAAAAAACGATAGCCCGAGCGCCAGTCCTGGGACTGGAACTCAATCTCAGATTAAGATCAGTCGACAAGACGGACAAGCTTTGTCTGCTGGGGGCGTGGCTCTGCCGGTGGGAACAGCTCTGAATCTAAAAGCTTTGCTCTTCAATGCCAGTGGCGAGCTCAAAAGTTTACCTGTGCGATTTTTTGAAAAAGTAGTAAAATCTATAGGCCACAAACCTACAGTCTGATAAACTTACCTTACGAAATTTTTAATGCGAGCAATTAACATAGCATACCCGAAGACAATACAGTAGACTAAAACCGTGGATCGTGAAAAATCGCCTGGGGTGTTCTCAATCCCAGCAGTCGAACAAGATCCGGGGTAAGGGAACCATGGGGGACCTGGGATAGTTTAAAAGTCCTACGGATACTAGAGAGTCGAACACCAGAAGTTTTCTAGCGAAACGCCACAAAAGCCGAGATGAGAACGGTACCATAAAACGGACATGAAAGTGGATCCTGTCACTGGCTAGCTCCCTGACCTGAATTAGTATCCGGATAATGAGATTTTTTGGCGCAGAAAAATTCACAGGAAAACGCTATTTTAGATCAATAAAATTTAAAGGAACACTAAACCCTATTTTGAGGAAAAAGATAGAGTTCAAGGGACGAAAAAAAGGACCAAGCACTATTTCGTAATCTAATTGATTGATATTACACTGATTTTTTCCTATCCTTTGCTTGGAGGCGATAATGTTTTTAAAAAAAATGTATGTGCTATTACTTATTTCGTTTTGCAGTATTTCCGCTTTATCTAAAAATTCGGCAGCCATTAAGCCAGATGTTTTATTAAAAATGTCTGACCGTGCTCGCGGGGGGCTCTCTGATGGGCTGACTTGGAATTTAAAGCTGACTTCACTTTCTAACGGTGAAAGTACCGATTTTGAATTTAAAATTAAAGTGAAAGATTCTTTTGTCCTAGCTAAGTGCACGGCACCTACTCGTTCCAAGGATGAGGTGTTTTTATTTCTAGATAAAAATTTGTGGATTCATAAGCCTGGATTAAAAAAACCGATGTCCTTGTCAACCCGTCAAAAATTGGTCGGTCAAGCGGCCAATGGCGATATCGCAACAACCAATTATTCTCGAGACTATACGGCAACAGTAGTTGGTGAAGAAACCGTCGCAAATATAAAAAGTTGGAAATTGAATCTAAAAGCGAAAACCAAAGACGTAACCTATGATCAAATTAACTACTGGATCTCACAAGACAAAATGTTGGGCATTCAGGCCGAATATTTGACATTGCAAAATGAAGTTTTTAAAACGGCAACATTCGAATATAAAAACAGCATTACGTCGGCTGGCAAAACAATTCCGTTCGTTAGCCAAATCACAATCGTGGATGCCAAAAATCAAAATTTAAAATCGATTCTGAACTATGCTCAGCCTGTTTCTGAAAAATTGGATGAATCTATGTTTAACGTTAATAAGTTAGGCAAGTGAAGCTCAGTGGACTACTTTTTTTCTTTTGGGTATGCGCCGTCTTTTCCGTAACTATAGCGGCACCCAAACGTGATTCTTCACGATCTAAAAAAATTTGGGACTGGGAACTGCGATTAAATACATTGGCATCTTTAAGCTACCAAAAATATCATGCTGACGAATTCAATTTTCTTAACCAAATTCTAAAAAAACCTGAAACGTCTCTACAATTAGAATTTCAGCCTACCTTCGATCTAAAGTTTAGACGCCTTCCGCTGAAGTGGTTGGTAAAACCGTTATTTAAAGCACGCTTCAGTACCTATTTGATTAGTTCTGAAAACAAATCCACCACAATCACAGATTATGGATTTTGGGAAAACTATTTAACCATCGAGCTGGCTCAACAATTAGAAGCTTCTGCCGGTATCATCAATTTGCAATGGGGTCCCTCCGAGTTGGTTAATCCCAGCCAATTTCTTTTGACCCAGCAGACTCTGACGACAGAGCCGTACCAGTTTTTTCAGGGCATTGAAATCGCTCAAATACTATGGACACCTTTACAGAACGTTACTTTAAACTTGGTTAAGGAACTTAAACCATTTGAGTGGGAACATACTGATGAATTAGCAGGCTACAGACCACGCAATTTCTTTGATCGAACACTGCTTCGAGGCGAATACTCCAGCGACAATGGTGCACTTACGGTAGGTCAGGTAATCGGTGCTAAAAATTCTGATCGCTGGCGATGGCAATATGGTGGCTATGCTCTATGGAATTATACTGATTGGACACAGCTCTACACCGATTATATGACTCAGGCGGGATCCGAGGTGGATTATTGGGATGGAACCCAGCTAGTTCGCCATTACGATGAAAGTAACTACGTATTTTTCCTTGGCGTCTTAGGACATCGACTGACCTTCGATAACGGAATGGAATGGAAAATAGAATGGATTTCGAATTCGTTTGGAAAATCTAAAAATGAACTAACAACCGAGCACACTACCCTTAAACAAAATCCCTTCCAGCCACTAGCACTTATGGCTTATTATCAAAGGTATTATATTTTTCCTGGGCAAAATTATGTGTACAACTCACTCAGATGGGATAATCCGATATTTTTGAGTTCTTTATTCTCTACATCGACACTGTTTCTGCGCGATTTGGTTTCTTTATCCGACAGTTCGCATTTTGTTAATTTTGAATTTCAATCCAGTTTATCCGATAACTGGAGTCACGCGTTTGCCCTTATTAAAACTTTGGGTGAACCTGAAGGCGAATTAAATGCACAGCTGAATATGTATGGCAGTTATGTTATCAAGCGTTCATTTTAATGCTTGAGCTTATGTGACGATTTTTACATACTTGATCTATGAGTGAAATTATCCGCCTTGAATCCGTTCAAAAAAAATACAAATTAGGCAATACAGAAATCCATGCCCTAAAGGGAATTAACTTCAAATTGCGAAAAGGCGATTTTCGAGCTGTCTTAGGCCCATCTGGTTCCGGAAAAAGTACACTCTTACAATTGGTCGCCACTTTGGATAAACCTGATGATGGTAAAATATTTTTTGTGGACCAGGACTTGAGTTTGCTATCTGAAGATCAAAAAAGCGATCTTCGAAACCGTAACATTACGATGATTTTTCAAAGCTTTAATTTGATTCCTTCATTAACCGTTCAAGAAAATGTGTATCTTCCGTTAAGTGTCCGAAATGATCTTACCGAATCAGAAAAAAACCAACGTGTGCAAAGTGCCCTTAACGATGTCGGGTTGTCCGATTTTCTAAAAAACCAACCTGACCAGTTATCTGGTGGGCAGCGCCAACGTGTGGCTATCGCTCGTGCGCTGGTTCCAGGGCCCGAACTGATACTTGCTGACGAGCCAACCGCTAATCTAGATACGAAAACGGCTCATCAGATTATTGATTTGCTTTTGGATTTAAATCAAAAGCGCCAGGTTACATTTTTGTTTGCCACTCATGATGAAAAGTTGATTTCCCGAGTTCGAGATTTAACCTGGATCGAAGACGGACAACTGCGCGCTAATTAGATTCTCTTAAAATATCTACAACTTTTAGTTTCATCACTCGATAGACGGGAAGCAAGCTGAACACCATGGATATGGCTGCCGTGATTGCTGCCGAAATGCCAACAACTGCGGGATTCATAGTCATCGCAAAAGCTATCGGTTGAGTTAACATCCCTAATGAATACGGCACCGAAAACTGGCTGATAATAGTGGCAATTACAATAGAAACAAAAAAGCCGATAAAAATACCGCTAAAAGAAAGAAGAAAGGATTCGATTAAAAACAGTTTCAAAATAAATGAATTTTTTAATCCGATGCTGCGTAAGATTCCGATTTCTTTTCGCCTTTCATGAATCAATCTGTAGAAGGTCGCCATCACTGATAGCATCCCGATACTTATAACAATAATTGAAAAGAAATTTCTAAACAAATTCAGAAAGCTGATGCTTTGTTGATAAAAATCACCAACATCAAACGTTTTCCATGAATCCAAAACAAGTTCTGGAAACTGAACTCTTACTTGCTGATCAAACTGTTTTCGAAGTTCTGCCAATTGGCTTTCATCTTTCAACTTAACCGAGTAATACGATATCTCTGTCGAGTCCAAAAGTTTTTGAGCCAACGAAAGCGAGGTTGTAACCAAACGATCATCGATCTCTTTAAACAAACCATCCTGAATTCCAATCACATTCACATCAAGAGCGTTAATCTGTCCCGATTGCGTGGTCGTGGCCAACTGCAATCTGTCGAAAGGGCACTTAAACTCTGTCGGGTTATGATGATAGCCACGCTTTTCTATAGGAACCGTGATTTTTTTACCCGGCACGCAACCCAGTTGATACGAAAACCCTTCGCCGATATTCACTTCGGACTCACTTGAGCCGCTTAGCAACGATTGGCCATAAAGCGCATTTCGCTTCCAATTTAAAGCTCTTAGTTGCTGACCTTTTTCAATATCATAGCCAACGCCCATGAAGAAAAACTGATTCTGTCCCGAATTAGCCGTGCCTGTGAAATAGAGTTGCCTAGAATACGCCTTAATTTTCTGAGTCTGATTTTGTAAAAAAAGTTCGACTTGATTTTGCTCGACAGAATTTATTGTTTTGTACCGCTGGTCTTTTCTTATCAGTACATCGCCGAACATATTACGTTCTACATACGTACTTTGAAATAATAGGGTAATATCGTAGATATAGGATTGAAAGAGGTTCAAAGAAATAAATCCACTTGCAATAGCTAAGATGGCTGCAAAACTTTTTTTGCGATAGCTAAAGATATTTTTAATTGCTAAAGACCAAATGACTTTCACGAATCAAGCCTCATTAAATCAGTTGATTGCTGCTGTAATATTCGACGAATCTGAAAGTAGCTGACGAGTTGAATAAGTAAAATCATGAAGGCAAATACAAAGAAAATATAGGCGGTGGATGGTTCTAATCGAAATTGTAAGGTCGACGAGTACCCCGGTAATTGAAAGCGAAAGTTCATAGAATTATTCCATTGTGCCGCCCATACCCCAATAAATCCAGAAATTACACATGCCGCTAAAGATATCAAAAAATATTCGACCTGAAAAATTTGGGTAATTATCGTGTTTCTAAAACCAATCGATTTGTATATGGAAATATCCTTTTTTCGTTCCAGAAATGCAATTTGCAACGAATTGAATACCGTCAAGATAACCACACCACATATAAGAACTAGAAAAAATAAAAACATAATTAAAACGAAGGTCATATTGCCTACATATAATGCGCTGACTCTGGCGTCTCTATAGGGAATCAAGTCGATATTATCTATATTCTTTTCTTTCAATGATTCCTTTAGCTCCGAGATCTTCTTTGAAAGATTAGTTGTATCTTCAAAATACAGTGCCCATTTGTATATATTGTCGGACTTTACTAGATTTTGTACTAACTCTAGAGGAGCAATATAAAACACTTCATCAATTAAACTAAAACCAGAATATTTTAAGCCAGAAACTGTAGTGTCGACCAGGCCAAATCCTCCATAGAAATCTTGAGAATACAGTTGTAGATCATTTGTATGCTTTAATTTTCCATTGGTTGCAGGGTCATCACAATTTAAAATACCTTCGGCTGTTTTACGAGAGTCCTCAGTTATGGAATCTAGGGGATCTTTATCTAAAAATCCCCATAATGTCGGAGACGTTGTGGCCGCCAGAACGTTGTTGGAGTTCCAATATCCTTGACCAGAATGCATACGAGCCAACTCGGGAATTTGTTTTTGCACTTCAGTATGGCTGTATATCCAGTTCATGTCATCGGACCTAATGCCTTGAACCCACACTGGAAAATTTTGACATCCGCTAGAGAGCATCGCTTGTGTTGCGACTACGGGAATCAAACGATTAATTTTTATGGATGGTGATTGCAACACTTCCAAAATGGCATTTTGTTCGGTCAAATCAAAAGAATACTTCGATGGATTCTGTTGGTAATTCAAATAAGCGTCTTTCTTTAACAGACTAACATGGCCCACATGGCGCAGAAAAATCGAGTTAGTTCCCAGATATCCTTCCATCCTTAAGACATAGCCGCCAAACAGAATAATTCCAGTCATGCCCGTGATTAAACCGATCATGGTTAGAATGTGACGATTCCAATGAAGAACTAGATTTCTAAGGGAAAGAAGAAATACAAATTTCACTAAGCTGTCAAAAGTAGAAAGTGACCGTAGGCCATAATGAACAATGAAACCATACCGCAACTCACAGGTATAACTTCGAAATATTTAAATGGCAGATAGAATGAAGCTAAAGTAAGAAATACAGGAACGCCCCACATACAAACAATCCAACAATAACTAGCAATCACTTTCAAATTATCTGCTACCGGAATCAGATCCAAATGCTGACCATAAACAACAGATATCAAAGGCAACATAAAAAAAGCGATATGAGCTAAGCGATTCAAACGCCGCGGCAAATCTGCATAGTCTTTGTGACCTTTTGGCGCTTTAAACGGTCCTGAAAAAGCCCACATGCCATGAATAGAACCCGTAATTATTCCCAAAACGATTGTTATCCACCCTAAGTGTATATTGAGCTGTCCATATTGAGTCATTGCGTTCTCCTTGATTTCTAAATTTTCATTTTTTTAAGTAGGAATGTAAAGCTAATTTTAAGTTTGGGAAATGAGCAGACTTAACTTAGTATGAGATATGTCATTTGGTCATTTGTTTACGAAGACAAATAAAGTAATCTCGGAACACAAGCTTTTCTTTTTCCATCATGCGGGTGGGAATGTCGCTCATTTTTTATCGTTGTTTAATTCTCTTGATATTTCAATTGAGTTTCACATTATTAATCTTCCGGGACGCGGCATGGAATCTAAAGGTAATTCCTATACCGATTTCAATACTCTTATGCAGGACATCCAGACGGCTTTGGTTTTCAAACCAAATGATAAAATTTATTTGTTAGGGCATAGTATGGGCTCACTGTTTGTTTATGCTCTGGTCAAATATATCGAAAAGGAATTGCCGGGTCAGTTAGTATCCTTTGGAATTTCAGGATTAAAAGCACCCGGATTGAGATTTCGCAAAAATAAAATTTCACATCTTCCCGAAAGTGAGTTTTTAAAATCTATTGAGTTGGTTCAAGCGATTCCAGAGGTCGTAAAGAAACAACCAGCCGTACTTTCTTCAATAGTTGAAACACTTAGAAATGATTTTAAAATTATTGAAAGTTTTCCTGCTAGTGATGACTACTTTTCAAATCGTTCTTTAGGTTATTTATTTGGCGGACATAAGGATACCTTAGTCAGCGAGGACGATTTGGCAGAATGGTTTGAAAAACTGAATTTTCATCAGGGACCCACGCTATTCCCTGGCGACCATTTTTTTATCTTTAATCATTTAAAAACTTTGATCCAAACTCTACGAAAATAGGCCTCTGTCTAATCTATATACAAACAATGAAATATTACAATTTTTATAACCTATTGATATTACATTATAGTTTTAAGTCTATTGTTTTTTTATTTTCGTTCAGGCCCTTTGCATGAGTTTTAATGAGACTAATTGCAAACGGCTGGAGGAATCAATGGCTTATAAACAAACTATCAAACAAATTAACAAATTCGTGGATTCACAAGATATCGATTCTCCACGAACGACAGGCCGTAAAGCTATTCAGGCGACAATTGATCCTGAAATTTGGAACAGAAATTTTGAATATAGCCTTTCGATCAAGAACATGATCGAAAAACATAAGTTATGTCGCCATCCCCTTATCGGCTTGCTAAGCACTGAAAAATTAAATGTAGAAGCGACTAAATTAATTCACTTCGAATTTTCGTATGCGTTCGCCGAAATTTTCACGGATTCAGTTATTCAAGCAATGATTACGTCATCCCAATTAGAAAAACGAATTGGTCCTATGGGAAAAGTATCTGCCCGATTTCTATTGGAATTAAATTTGATGGATGAACTGGGTTTCAAAGCCAAAGCCAAAGCCAATGCAAATAATAGCGAAGACTATTGCGGCAATCCTTTACTGGCTCACTATGCGCAATTTAACGAGACACTCGAAGAACTGGGTTCTAACCATGATGAGCTATTAAATTATAAGCCGTCGGCAGCGGCGGAGGATGCACGAAAAACATTTACTGAAAATTACGGTAATCATTTAATGATGACATCGGTGTTAGCGGTTGCAGAATCGGTATTTACCTTGTTTGCAGGCCCATGGGCAAAGAGCGTTGGACTTTCTACAAATGTCGATGTCAGCCGAGGCTACCACAAAATACACGTAGAAGATGACTTTGGCGAATTTCTAGATGACGAACATTCGGAAGATACTTGGTTCCTTTTCCGCCAAGCTATCCAGGAAAACGAATATGCTATGGTTAAAGAGCAAATTTCAACGTGGCTCGATGTTTGGTATGATTTTGCAGATCAAGTTATGCATATCGCAAACAAACATTCCAAAAAAAATAATTTTTAGAGGCGAATCTCATGATCAAAACGCTAAATCGCATAGAAATATGTGACTTGATTCTAGCAGAGATACGAGTTTGTATCCCGAAATTTGCTTCGGATGATATTTCTTTTGATAAAGGCTTTTTGGAAATGGGAATTGAGTCTCTGCAAGCTGTAAATATTGTAGATGGATTGGCTCAAAAATTAATTATTCCCCTGGATGTTACTGTCCTTTTTGATAAACCAAATTTGAACGCACTAACAGACTATATTCTGGAAACCTTAGTCGCTCGGGAAATGAAAGCCTCACAATCAAGTGGTCAAAATACTAAACTGTCTAAAACCATTTTCGAGGTGAAGGATTTAACGCCCACTCAAGAACCGTTGGCCATTATCGGTATGAGCGGACGTTTTCCCGGCGCCGATACTATCCAAGATTATTTTAGTCTTCTCAGCAATGGCGTGTGTGCGGTAAAAAAACAAAAGCACAATCGATGGTCCAGTAATCCTGATGATTCCATTAACTTCTTCGGAGCCATAAATGGCATTGAAATGTTTGCAGCCGATGTGTTTGGGATTTCAGATCTAGAAGCAAAGGCTATGGACCCGCAACAACGTTTACTACTAGAAGAAGTATGGAATGCACTTGAAGATGCGGGCGTATCACCCCTATCCGTTCGCGGCAGCGAGACCGGTGTTTATATCGGCATCAGTAGTCATGACTACTCTTACAAAATTGATTCTATTGCACAAAAAAATATTTTTTCAATAACCGGTAATTCGCAATCGATTGCAGCCAATAGAATTTCTTACTTCTTTGATTTGAAAGGCCCCAGCTTATCTATTGATACCGCCTGCTCATCGTCATTAGTGGCGCTGGACTCTGCCGTTAAGGCTTTGCAAAACAAAGAAATTAATATGGCCATTGTCGGTGGTGTAAATTTATTATTAAAATCTGATCTTAGCCAAGCATTTAAAGACGCCACAATGTTGGCACCCGATGGCTTATGCAAAACCTTTTCTGCGGATGCTAACGGCTATGTTCGGGGCGAAGGCGTTGGAATCGTAATATTAAAACGAAAATCTGATGCTTCTAATTCAAACTATCGTATCTATGCAGATGTGCTTTCAGTTGCTGTGAATCAAGATGGCAAATCCAGCTCGCTAACGGCGCCTAACGGATCCGCACAAGAGAAGGTTATTTTGCAAGCTTTACGACGAGCTCAACTGAACAGCAATGATATCGTTTTTCACGAAGCACATGGAACCGGAACTTCGGTTGGTGACCCGATCGAAGGACTGGCATTAGAGCGTGTTCATCAAGAAAGAGATATTTCTAAACCTCTCCTAATTTCTTCTGCAAAAACGAATATTGGTCATCTCGAGGCCGCAGCAGGTGTCGCAGGATTAATTAAAGTCGCTCTCAGTATCTATCATCGCACACTATTTCCTAGTCTGCATTTTAAGAAAATCAGTCCGTTACTGGAAAATAAAATTCTCCATCTAAAGATTATTACTAAGACAGAAAAATTGAGTTCAGATCAAAAAATGATCGGCAGTGTGAGTTCATTTGGTTTTGGCGGCACTAACTCGCATGCCATTCTTTCGGAAAGCTTTGCCAATTCTAATTCTTCATCCAGCCTAGAAAAATTTTCTAACCCATTGCCGAGTTATGCTTTTGGTGGATTTTCAAGTAACGACAAGACAGTCCTACTGGACAACCTAAAAGTACTTAGAGCGCATCTGGCAAATCAAAGCTGGGAAGGCGTTCATCAAATATTAAAAGCAACTCTGAACCAAAGAATGGATTTGCCGGAACAGACACTTTTTATGGGTACTTCAAAAGAAGATGTTCTGCGAACTATCGACGACTTATTAGCAGGCAATGTAAATTCTCAGTATCGATTGGCAACTAAACCAAAACCTAATCTTAAAGTCGCTCTTCTATTTACGGGACAGGGCAGTCAATTTACAGGAATGTTTGAAGAACTCTATAGAAATCAAAATGAGTTTAAAAAGCTTGTAGATTCTATTTTGCTGCGAGCACAAAAATACTTTCCGCTAAATTTGATTCAAGTTTGGTTAGATACGAACTTAAAAAATGAACTAAAACAAACCAACTATTCACAAATTATTCTGTTTGCATGTGAATATGCCTTAGCTGAGATTCTGACTGTGTCCTATCAACTTAAAGTCGACTATGTGTTTGGCCACAGTTTAGGCGAAATCATCGCGGCTGCGAATTCTGGTTCGATGAAGCTAGATACTGCGATCGAGCTAGTTTGCCGACGCGGTTGGTTTATGCGTAACACCCCGAAGGGTTCAATGCTTGCTATTTTTAGTTCTTTGGAAAAAACTCTTAAAATTCTTAAAGACTCAAATCTTTCATTAGATCTTGCTGCCAACAATGGACCAGAATTACAAATTATCTCTGGCCAAACAGAGAGCATTGAAGCGATTCAATCGATTTTGACTGCTGCCGGTATTCGCAATCAGCTTCTTGAGGTCGATCAAGCCTTTCATTCTTCGTTAATGGATCAAATTATTGAACCCTTTGGTGAGTCGTTGCAGTCTATGACATTTGGCGACCCACAAACGACTCTAATTTCATCACTAACCGGGGCTCCGCTAGCAAATCAATCCGGATATAGCATTGAGTATTGGCAACAACAGCTTCGCCAACCCACTCAATTTGAAAAATCAATGCGCTATTTAGAATCAAAAGACTGTCAGATTTATATAGAAATTGGGCCAAGGCCCATTTTGACCGGCATGGCTCAAAAATTTATGAGTGGAAAAAATTCTCAGTGGTTAACGCTGAATGATTTGAATTCGTTTGCAATGGGCATTCTGAAACTTTCCCAATTGAAACTATTTAATCGCGATCCACTGATCACATCGACAAGCATTCAGTTACCACAAACTATCATGAAGAAAAATGCCTATTTTATTTCTGGAGAAACTATGATTAAAAAGCAAACTTCTACTGTCGATGGAACTTTGATTAAATTAGTCGAAATTATTGCCACCACCATGAGAGTCAATCCTGACGATGTGAACGTTGATGAGTCTCTGATTGATTTGGGTGCAGATTCATTGGTATTGCTAAATGCAGTACAAATTATCAAAGATACCTACAATGTTACCATTCCAATTTCTGAGGTATTCAAAGACTTAAATACCTTACGTAAAATCGCCCATTTCATCGTTGATCAGACACCCGCAGATACGACAAGTTCTGCGCAGACTCAAGCGTCTGGCACCGCAGTGCCTTTAGCGCCTCTGAGTAAGTCTCTGAACTCAGCTCCTCTAGTATTGAATGGGGATTTAGTTTCGCTATTAAATAATCAACTATCCCTAATGCAGAATCAAATTCAGTTGATTCGAAATCAATCTCAATCCATCAATACTTCAACAGCTTCAGTTCCTCCAACAAAATCGGTAGAAGCAAAAACTGAAATCGATAGTCTTGGGAATGAACAAAGGGGAGTCCTAGGAAATTTTAAATCGTTCGTTAATAAAGAAAAAACGGACGATGACCAGCTAGCAAAAAAGGTGTTCTTGCAAAAGACAATTACGTCCGTAACCCAGATGACTCAAAAAACTAAAAAACATGTGCAAACCTATAGAAAGCAACTTGCTGACAATCGCGTTAGTGCGAGATTTCGTCCTAATACCAAAGAAATGATTTACCCCATTCATTGTTACAAGGCTAAAGGAAGTCAGTTTATCGATATTGATGGCAATACGTTTACTGATTTTACAATGGGTTTTGGCGTAAATCTATTTGGCCACTCTCCCGATTTTTTAGATCAAGCAATGAAAGAGCAATTTGAACTTGGTGTCTGCGTAGGACCACAGTCTCATCTAGCCGGCTTAGTTGCAGAATTATTTTGTGAACTAACTGGTCTTGAGCGGGTTGCATTTGTGAACTCAGGTACCGAGGCAGTAATGACGGCTATTCGACTCGCACGCGCGGCAACAGGCAAAAGTAAGATTGCTATTTTTGACGGTTCCTATCACGGGCACTTTGATGGTGTACTAGCAAAAGGAACTAAAAATATCACGTCCATGCCTGTAGCGGCTGGAATTACTCAAAATATGGTAAATGATATTGTCGTGTTAGAGTACGGAAACCCTAAATCATTGCAAGTTATCCTCGAACGCGCACACGAACTGGCGGCGGTCCTTGTAGAACCAGTTCAGAGCCGATTTCCTGAATTGCAACCTATCGAGTTTTTAAAAGAAATTCGAACAATCACGGAAGCTAACAGTATTGCCTTTATCTGGGATGAAGTTATCACCGGCTTCAGAATCGCTCCCGGTGGCGCTCAAGAGCATTTTGGCATCAAGGCTGATCTAGCTGCCTATGGAAAAATTCTTGGCGGTGGAATGCCTATTGGTGCTATCGGTGGATCCAGTAAATATTTAGATTTTATTGATGGTGGTCATTGGGAATTTGGCAACGATAGTTACCCCCAGAACGAAATGACATTCTTTGCCGGTACTTTTAGCAAACACCCATTAGCCATGGCCACAGCCTATGCAACACTAATGAAGTTGAAAATTGAGGGTAAGACCATTATTCAAGACCTGAACAAGAAGTCTAATGACCTAGTGAAGGCATTGAATATTGTATTTGAAACACGTGGCCTAGATATCAAAGTCTATAATTTTGGAACTCTATTTAGATTTAAAGGAAGTTTGAATTTAGACTTATTATTTGCGAAGCTGCTCGAAAAAGGATTTTACATCTGGGAAGGCCGAAATTGCTTTCTGTCGACTGCTCATACGGATCAAGATTTAAAAATGTTTGTCGAAGCAGTCAAACAGAGCTGTATCGAAATTCAGGCTGCTCAGTTTTATCCCGTAGTCACTCAAACCACAAACAGTACTGAGGCTCAGGCCTCTAAAAGTGAAATCCAAATTACTCCATTTCAAAAACGATTTTTGGATTTGGAAAAGCAAGGAGGCGCTACTGCAAACAATATTTGCGTCAGCGCTAAAGTAAAAGGATTTCTGGATGTCTCAAAGCTGCAGCAAGCTATTGAGTATATTACTGAACGTCGCGATATATTTAATTGGAGTTATTCTTCGGAATCAGGAAAGCAATTCTTTCAGTCTTCCACTAAGCCGGTCGATTTTGAATTTATTAACTTGCGATCGATAGATCGTCCTTGGAAGATTTTAGATAAGCAGCTCAACGAGTTGTCGAAAACAAAGTTCGATTTGGAAAAACAGTCTCCGATGTTAGTCAAAGTTTTCGATGTGGTCGAAGAAACGCATTTAATGGCGATTGTCGTTCATCATATGGCCTTTGATGGCTGGTCGATGACATTGTTTTTTGAAGATTTGGCTACGGTCTACAATTCATTATTAAAAAATACTGAACCACATTTGAGACCGGCTTTTAGTTTTCAAGAATTATTGCAAATTAAACAAGTGATTCCAAAAATATCAGAGGACATATTACTCCATAAATATCTCGGAAAAGAACCCAATTTGTTATTTGCGGCTAGCCAACAGCAGCCTGATTTTTCAGGTGAACGTATCGTATTTGATATTGAGCTTAAAGTTTTTGAAGCTCTGAAGCGTTGGTGTAAACAAAATAAAGTAACCCCTTTTATGCTGTTATTTGCAGGGTTTGCTAAAGTTCTTATGGAAGAATTTGAAAAGAATTTTTTAACTCTGGCTATCCCAGCTGCTAATCGCGATATCAAAGGAACGGAAGTTATGTATGGAAATTGCGCTAACTTGGTACCGGTCACGCTTGATAACAGCGACGAATCGATTCTAAAGTTTGTATCGCAAGTGAAAAATAGAATGATTGAAGGATACCAAACTATGTCTTGGCCTTACGAGCTATTAAAAGACAAGACCGGGCCGCTTTTTGATGTATATTTTAATTTAGAACCCACTTCTGATCTGCCTGCGTTTGAAGATGCATCACTTCTGATACATCCTTTTGTAATTAGTTCATCGGAATTTCCGCTAATGTTAAACGTTACAGATTTTGAACATTACTATCACTGTGAAATTGATTTCCAAAAGAGCCAAATTACCGACGATCGAGTGTTGAAAATTGTCGACTCACTGAGAAGGAAACTTCGCGAGGAATTAGTAACGAAGGTTCAAAGCGATAAAGTAAATCAAAGCTAAAAGTTTGTTTGACAATGTAGGAAATGATTGTCAAAGACGCTTCCTATTAAAATTTCATCTTTAGATGCTCGCAGGGCCACACTGCTGGCCGCGATTTCCGAGCCATCATCTTGGTAGACTATTTTTAAGTTAGTTAAGTCCCTGGATATTTGCATTACCGCGGATGGAGATTTGAATTCGCGATGGTCACGCATTTTTTTCAGATCCAATAGCTTGGGATGCCCGGCCCCATATAAAAACTCTCCATCGAAAGTTAAATTGTCAATGCCATGGGGACTTTCAACTGTCGATAAAAGCTTAAGCTTATCGGAAACCCATTGAAATGAATGAACCTTATGCCCTAACATCTCGGTTACATATACAATTGAAGCAGAACTATCATAAACTATTCCATTTGCAAAAAATAATTGAGAGGCTTTCTCCCGATACTCCCCTGCCTTATAATGCCAAACGGAACCTGTGGCCTGGCGAGTGTATTGCTGAATGCGTATTTTTTGTGGATCTTTTGTATTGAAATCCCGCGTATATAAGAATTCATCTTCGCCCAATAAAGCGATATCGTTGCCTGCCAACAAATTAATGTTTGAAAAACTTTTGATCCACTTTAGCTGCCGTGTATCGGGGTAAAAATGGAAATACTCAATTCGTGTTTCCGTCGAAGAACTTTGATTAACAACAGCTATTAAAAAATACGTACCGATTTTAAGTACTGACAATCCATGAGGAAAGAATTCAACGAGTGCACCCTCTGTTTTGATGTCTAAAATCTTATTTTCTAACAAGTCATAGAAAAATAGTGCACCAGCGACTCTGTTTTTTTCCCGCCTAGAGTCCGCACTAATAAGAATATACGGCGTCCCCTCTAGTACCGCCATGTCTTCTGGCCCTGGTAACGATTCCACGGCATGACAGGATTTAAGGTGGATAGACTGGAGAGTCTTAAAGGCACCAGCATCCCAAAGTAACTGGAGTGCGTAGGCACCGATAACAAGCACTATAATACTGATAGGTATAGCAATTGTCTTAGCATTCACTGTCGATCTCTCTTTGCACTAGAAACCGTTTTACCTTCAATGTGGTGGTCATTGGGAGGGGTGTCGAACGAAATAGAAATTCCTGGGGTCGTTTAAATGCAGCAAGACTTTGAGAAGACTGTACTAATGATTGTATATAGGAAGCCTTGTCGGCTAGCAATAATCCTTCATTAAGCTCCACAACGAGATATAGTTTCTTAATCTTATTTTTAGCACCGCCATAAATAAAGCAGCAGTTTTTTAAAAAAGGTAGCTGTGAAAAATGACCCTCAATCTCTTCTGGTTGAATTTTTTTACCCGAAGGCAGGACAATCATATTTTTAGATCTACCGTCTACAAATAGGTATCCGTCTTTATCTAGGTATCCTAAATCACCGGTCTTAAACCATCTATCCGTTGTAAATGACTGTTGAGTCAGTTCATTTTTGCCGTAATACTCCAAAAATATATTAGGTCCCTTAACCAGAATTTCTCCGCTAACTGAGTCTAGTTTCACAGTGACGCCATCAATGACTTTTCCAACGGAGCCTCTTCGGCGAAACTGCAAGTTATTGGTTGAAATCACTGGACCCGTTTCACTGAGGCCATAACCATTGCACACAGGAATTTTAATGGCTTCAAAAAAATCAAAAACACTTTTGCTTAAAGGCGCGCCCCCCGAAATTGAAAATTCAATGGACGAGCCGATTTGTTTTCGAATTTCACCAAAGAACTTATTAGCAATTCGTTCGCTTCTTAAATATTTGTTTAGCCACAACATGCTGAAGGCAATCATTCGAATTAAAAATGGTTTAGCTTTAATTCCGTCGATCACGCGATTTCTAATAAGCCATAGAAATTGCGGTACAACATACAAGTAATCAGGTTTTTTCTCTTGAATCAGTTGCCTAATATGAGTCGGAGCAAGCGACTGAGTAAGTAGTATCTCTTGATCGCACCACAAGCTCATAAAAAATCCGATTAATCCGTAGATATGGTTTAAAGGTAAAATCGACATAGTTTTACGATTCGAATAATCTCTTTTAAATGAGTTCTTAAGGCTTTGAACTTCGAAAAAAATAACGGAAATATCCAGGACAACACCTTTTGGACTTCCGGATGTTCCAGATGTATAAACTAAAATTTTTTGACTATCCTGTTTGCCGATCGCGCGTGTGCTATTGGTCATATTGAGCGGGATATTTTTTAAATCTTGAATATTAATAAGTTTCGTCTTTACTAGATCAAAGTAATCAACAGACTTCCACTTCTTAGTGTCTAAAAATAAAAAATGAGGTTTAAAGTCGGCCAGGATCTGATCGATCTCGTGAAGAGTCAGCTTATAATCCAGCAAGCAAACTTGTGCACCTCTCAATAGGCACGCGCAAAATAAAATTAATAACTCTAGTGAGTTTTCTGATAAAATGGCAACTTTATGATTTTGCAATTGGCTGAGATCCAATCGCGATGCCGTTTCTTCTACTGATTTTAAAAACTGAGAACCTGTTATAGAATTAAAAGTAGTGCTCTGGTCGGGTTCGTTTAACTCCAGCAGGGTAACAAAATTTTTGTTTCCGATACTGTGGCAGCTTTGTGATAAAAACTCGTTGAAGTCCATGATGCTTAATTTACACTAAATATATGATTTCGGTATACACAAAAATATTTGAAACCCCCCAAAGATTTAAACCAAAGCAATCGTTGCCCATAGTTCTAGATTTTTTGAGCGCTTTTTTAAAGCGAACGGTTGTTTCCAGTGAGATTTCCTACTCATCTAAAGGTAAACCTAGCCTGATGGATAGTTCGCTTAGCTTTAGCGTTTCTCATTCTGGCCAATTCCTGGCTGTGGCATGCTCGCAAGAGGTAAGAGTAGGTTTGGATATTCAAATTCAGATGAAAGTTAACGATAGCGTCATACAATCAACATTGACGAGAAATGAGATGTCTCAGTCACAATGGCTTCAACATGAAGTCCATTTTTTGGATGTTTGGTGCATCAAGGAAGCAGCACTTAAATGGATTGGAAATGGATTGAACATGCCTTTAACTGATCTTGAAATTTCATTTAAACCACAAATTGTTGAGGCTGGGGAATATGGTGTCTTACGGTACACAAAGTTGGATCTTTTTTCAGGAGTCACATCCTACCTTGTTTTCAATCAGGCAGTCAAATCAAGTGATATCGTTGTAAAATGATCTTGAAACTAAAACCTCATAGATAATGTCAGTTTTCAATAAACAGAATTTTTTATAGACCTACTCTACGCTTAAATAAGGCACTTTTAAAAACGTTCAACGAATATTAGAAGATAGTAAAAGTAAAGAACGCTTGAGATTAGAAACGTCCGTGAAAAAAGTTTTTCTTGCCTCGCAAATTTTAATTTGCGGCGAATGCGGCAGAAAACTTGTCGGATCTTCAGCTCACGGTAAAAACAAAGTTCATAGATACTACGTCCACGCTAGTAAGATGGGCGATACCATTAAGTGTTCTAAAATAAGATATTCGGCTGATGAAATCGAAACGGGTCTTGTGGATCGACTGACTGAGATTTTGCTTCGGGCTGGACATTTTGAAAATGTTTCAGAAAATATTAGAAAGCAAGTTTCAACCGCTCCTGAAGAGATCAAACGTCAGATTGAAGCTATCCAGGCCGACATACAAAAAACGACTATCACCATACGCCGAACCTTTAAGATTCAAGCTGAAATGGATGCCGATTCCGAAGGCATTAAACTTGTAGCTCAGGAACTTCAGGAATTAGGACGAATGCAAAGCTCGCTTGAGGCTCGGCTTCAAGATCATAAGTCGCAGGAGTCTTATAAAGATGACGTCGACAATTCTATTGTTGATCTTAAAACGCGAATTGAGCAGTTTACTCGCGGCTGGAAGAAAGCCAGCGTAATGATGCGTAAGAGTCTATTTAAAGACCTATTATTCGCCGTGGTTATAGTTCCTAAGGGACTACAAATTGAGTATCGATTGAAAGAAGGATTGAATTCTGAAATCCTAACTCCCTAAGCCATTGCGTCACTAAAAAATGAAAATAACGTCATTGAACTAGAAGAGAGAAGACGTGCAAAGACCTCAGCTACGGTCGCTGATTCGGAGTCGGCTGACTCTGGTCTTCCTTTTGATAATTTGGGTATCGAAAAGTTGCAGGTTCTTGGAATACCGAGTAGCCGTGGAGTCTGGCGTAGCCAGACCCACAGCCCTCACCGAACGTAGCGTACGGATTTCCCGTACTACGCTCTCAAAGAGTACTGAACATTTAATGTTCGCGCAAGATGATTGGCTTCAATCTTTGGGACTTCCAGTGCATTTGTTAATTTCTTTTTCCATTTGTAGAGTGTTCGCCACGGCACGCCTTTTCTTTGACGTCTAAATTTGCGGCCTAGATACCATAGATATATTTTCTTGGCTTGCATGCGCTCACGATAAAATATTCTGTTGGAGTTTCCGTACCGAAAATATTCACTCCACCCTCGCCAGGTTTCTTCCAATCGATCATAGGCTTCTTGCAGACTCAACCCTATATGCAGTCGCTCACGCAAGGATTCCCGTAATGATTTTCTTGATTCTTCACTGGGTTGTCGTGCTATCCAAAATCGTTCTGGATTATCCTTGTAGCTTCTTAAATGGAATTTAAATCCTAGAAATTTAAATTTTGATTGATGGCTACGGCTCCAATTGCTCATATCAATCCATCGAGTTTTTGATTCTTTTAACTTCAATCCCCCAGCACTTAACCATCCGCGAACTAAATTTTCTACAAAATTTAAATCGGATTTACTTTGCACCATAATTACAAAATCATCGGCATAACGTACAAGTTTTATTTTGTTCATCTTCGCAAACTGTTTTGTAAATGGTTCGTCGAGTAATTCATGTAGGTAAATATTAGCTAGTAGTGGGGACAGGGGACCACCTTGTGGTACACCTAGTTCCTGCTTCTGCCATGGTTTTCCTATTTCTTGAACTCCCGCTTGGAAATATTTTTGTATGAGATTCAATACCCGCGGATCTGCTATTTCGCTCTTGGCAACGTCCCGAAAGTGGTAGAAATTAAAAAGGGAGCACTCCATAATGATTTAACTTAAACACATAAATCATTAATAACAAAGGAGAACTCCCTAATGCGAAAAAGTAAGCCATCACAAGTAAAAT
>JAFLCC010000027.1 GCA_017302835.1 Deltaproteobacteria bacterium
ATTAAGAATAGCAAGAGAAAAAACCATCAATCAAAACTTGAACTGACAGTACAGATTTTTTTAAAAAAGTTAAAAATAAATTGATGAACAAAAGGGCAACTGTCAGATTAAATCCCAACTTCTACAGGTAATGAGCCGTGAAGAGGCTGACTTTCTTTTTTCATACAATATGCGGCGGCTTATTGACCGCAAACTAGAGTCAGGCGTTTTCAGATCGTTGGCGTACTTAGGGGTTAATTTTTATTTGCTCGCTGTAAGATTATTCGGTGGCAAGTATTTCAGTCATCAAAAATGACCCATGACTGATTGGTTACTTTAATTTTTTTACTGGCTCAGTTGTTTTCGGCTTGAAGCTGCTCGAAAATTGATTCGGGAACAAAAACACACTTGTCGGCGCAGTTTTCTCTAATCACCGATCTCGCCATTTCAAGATCGGCAGTAATAAGTAAATTAATCTTGGAGCAGTTAAACATATTAACGATCATTGCATCCGCTGAGGCAATACCATATCGACCCATAATTTGGACCACATCTGCCCAATCTGGCTTTGCCTTTAAAAGTGGTGATTCATCTGTTTCACGAACTTTAATCTCCACTATACCTAATTTTTTACAGGCATCGTCCCAAACAGGTTCAAGTTGTGGCAGCAAAAAATCCTTACATAACACATCCCAAGCGTCACGCTCACCGAGCAGGGTGGGTCGAAGAAGTTTTATAAAATTTTTCTGCTGTTCGACTTCTAGCTTTGACGGCCTATCAGCATCAACTTTCTTTTTATGCGTCGTTTTGTGTGACTTCAATTTTTCGTTCACCATTGCGGGTAGGCGATCTGAATAAATATCGTAGAAGTCACAGAGAGAGTCTGCAAGTAGCACACGTCGGTGAGATTCTAAAAATTCATATTTTACGTTTACATTTGTATACGCCGATAATTTTGACTTTAGGATTTTGAAAACGTCTTCAGCATCTTCATTATAAAGATCAGACGGATAAGTGGCTGCAAACAATATGCTTGTGTCAGCAAAAAAGCCTTTGGGCTCTAGCGAAGTTTTATTAATAAACTTTTCAAGTTCAGAAAATTCCCCCAGGCTCATTACTACATTTCCAAATCTTGACGATTAGAACGTGATGGCTTTGCGACCCGCTCATCTTTTTTCGGCTGAGGAAGTTTTTTTGCTTTCTCACGCGCTTTTTTTAATGTGTCTTCGCGTCTCTTCTTATAGATTTCCCGCAGTTCTTGAACCGGGTTTGCACTTTGGTTTTTAGTGTTTTTACTCATAAAATTTACCTCAAATATTATTTAAGTTATAACATAGCTTTTGGAGCCGGTAAAATACTGAAATCACTACGGTATTTATCCGACCTTGTCCGGCTCTTTGCCCCGCACTTTTTCTAACCATTTTTGAACGACATTTAATCTTTTAGTATTGATCTCGTAAAGCTGCTCTCTTCCCTGTTTCTCAACCGTCACCAAGCCTGCTTGTTCTAAATTTTGCAGGTGACTTGTAGTTGTAGGCCAAGAGCATGATAGTAGGTCGGCAATTTCACCGCCAAGCATGGGGCTATTCTTCTGGCTCAAGGATAGCAATATATGCCTCCTAGACCGATGGGACAATGCAAAAAACACCGCCTCAAATTCATCTATTTCTTTTTTAGATGCCGCTGGTTTCTTCATAATTAATAAATCAATAACACAAATATTAATTAGCTTTCAATCTAATTAATATTGAATAACAAGAGGAGTTACTCTATAACATGATATATATCGAGCTGGATGAAAGCTCGAAGTTCTTTGAAAATCAAATAGTCTCTATTTTCCAAATGGGACTTTGTTTTGAATGAAGTCGAAGCGGCAGAATCATTCACCAATCAGAACTTTGAATCATCTGATTGGATGAATACCGAAGAAGCAGCTTTGTATCTTCGAATTCTCAGCAAAGGGGGCAAACCCTGTGTAGGCAGAATTAGAAACCTAGTGAGCCTGGGTAAGATTCCGTTTTACAAACCATTTGGACGATTGCTGTTCAAACGATCCGAACTGAAAATTTTCATTGAATCCTCTAGAAAAGGAGGATTCAAATGGCGATAAGTGAGTATATCAACTCTTCGACAGGTGAGAAATTATTTAAGGTTCGGATTAAACGACGAAGCCCAAGAGAAGCGGGTCTTGCTATTGATAAACGTGAACAAGGATTTAAAACCAAGGCTGAAGCCGAAAGAGCTGAAAGAAAACTCTTTATCCAGGCTGAACGGGAATTAACGGAAGTTGAGCAAAAAACTTGTTTGTGGAAAAATTTAGTCGACGAGTGGGAGGTCAATGCCAGACAAGGCGACATCTTCATTCGTGCTCTGAGCCCCCAAACAATTGACGATTACACCTACACTATTCGCGATCACTGCAAAGAATGGTTGCGGCTGCATGTTGATGAAATTGACCGCGCTCGTGCGTGGATGGTTTTAGATCGTGTGGAGCGCGAGATTTCAATTTCAAGACGCAAGCGACTACGAACTGCGATAGATGCCGTTTTTAAGTGGGGCATATTAGCTGGGAAGCTTAAGGGTCTGACCGTGATTCCAACGGATGGGTTTAAATCTTTGCTAAAAGAAGAGGAAAAAATGCCTGAGATTTTGAATCTCGGGCAAATTAGAGCGCTTCTTGATTATGCCGAGAAGGTCAATCATCCTTGGTATCCGCATTGGGCACTGGCACTTTTCACTGGAATGCGTTCGGGAGAACTCTATGCTTTAGAGTGGGATCAGGTCGATTTTGAAAACAAACTGATTTACGTTCATAAAAATTGGACCAATCGCACAGGCTATGGTCCAACTAAAGGACGTTATTGGCGAGCCGTACCGATTGAAAGCACACAGGTGCTTGAGCTTTTAAAAGAGCTTAAAATCAAGCGAGCTAACGACAAGTTTGTTCTTCACCACTTTAAAGTCTGGACCGACGGTGAGCAGGCCTCGATTCTAAGAGAGTTTTGTATTGGTTCGGGGTTGCCTTCTGTGAGGTTCCACACATTACGAGCATGTTTTGCTACCCAGCTTATCCGCGATAGTGTCGCTCCGGCTGTAGTCATGAAGATCTGTGGCTGGAAAGACCTTAAAACCATGCAGCGTTATATTCGGCTTGCGGGTATCGAGGTGAAGGGCGCAACGCAAGGGCTGAAGCTGTTACCAGAGCGTGAAGTTATGGGTCGTGTTGTGTCGTTATTTAGGCAAGAATAGAAACTGTTTCCGGTTGCCATCAGATGAGTCTGGTGGCAATTTGGTGGAATTGGTGACTAAGGCATTGATTTTATTCAATCACCGACGTCACCTCCAAATTATTTCTGATGTTCTCAGAAAACTTAGATAAACCATCAAAATTATTAACAAAAGATTTCAGTAACTTAGCTGAGTCAGATTTAAGAATCGTCACAGAAAATCACCGATCATCACAGAGTTTGGCTACTTTTTGGCTACACGCTGGCTACTTTGTTCGGAAGATTTTTAAACTGTGAACCTTAAATGGAGGTAGCGGTTTTCGTCGAACCCCCACTTTATTTTTCAAAAGAACCTTTGACACTTATTGGAGGTTTTTTATGTTTGGAGTTGTTCAATTTATCAGAAGTCTACTTTTGGTTGCCGTTATGCTTGGAGCTGCTGGGGTGTGAGTTCCGTTTAGCACGCCTTCGTGAGCGCAAAAAAATTCAACTTTTAAATATGACAAAAAAAAGAGTCTTCTGGTCTTCGTTTCTCGAGTAGCCGTTCGATGAATATCCGTCTCTTCCTTAAAATTTACCGATGAGCCCCGGCGCTTTTCGTACTCTCTTTCGGGCGAGTACCCGATACTTTTTTTTCACGGTCCACTAAATTTATTTTACAGGAATGCGGGCCTTTATGTACAGTAGTTTGCCGCCACTTCAAAAAATAATCTGGGAAGAAGTTCTGCCCGGCATCGGCTATTATCCATCATCTAAATCAGTCGTTTTTTGAACAGAACTGTTAAGCACAGTGGTACGTAAAAAATTTAATTTTAAATTAAAATCATATTTCAAAAACATACCTAAAATAATTTTTAAATTTCAAGAAAGCAGTTTTTTGAAGCGAAATTTTTTGGAAAATAATTTTTGGATACAAAAATATCTACGAGAAATACTGCATTAACCTTTTAATTGCTTTAGGATTTCTGAATTTTCAAAATACAAATTTAAAATTGTGGTGAACAAAAGGACTTCGCTTTTATTGAATCTAAAGCTCTAACTATGTCTTTTTTGCTGTACAAAATGAAGACAGTTTTCAAAACTCAAGTTTTACTTTAAGTTCTCTGGAAATTAACAACATCGTTTTAAAATGTTAACCAAGGAAATTAATCCCAACACATTTGCAACGGAACCACGGTATCAAGGAGTAGCAGTGAAACACCATTTATCAATTCTTTTTTTAATGACGTTAGTTTTAGCCGCATCAATTGCCAAGGCAGATTTTGAAAAATGTCAGTATAATCTTTATAGACACGGTGGATTAACTGGCGGGAGTGCAGCTCAAACCTGCTTACGTCAGTAACCCCTTCTTTTTGTAGCTCAAAATAAAAATGCGGATCTGCCTTTGACATTAGCGGAACCGCTTCTGTTAGAACAATTTCAAATCTAACCCTAAAAAGGCTATCCTTCTGAGCGAATTAAATTAGTCATATTGCTCGCCCTTTGTATCGAAAACCATCCCCTGGAATAAAAAGACCAGGCATTTTTGAGCAAGTGGGTTTTAACGAATACTTGGTACTATTTCGATAAGGATGGATACAATTTATACTTTCACTTTTTGTCGCTTGTGGCTCTTCCCGCTGACGCCAGATTCCTTATAACTTCACTAATTTTTTTTCGATCTAAAGGCTTTCCGAAGATTCCTGAGAATTTATACTTGGTTTCAACGTTTTGTTCCCCAGTTACTAAGTATTTTGGAATGTGTGGAGGCATGGCAAGAGCAACTTCGTCTCCGTTAGTTAAAGGCAACCTATAATCAATAAAAATAAGATCTGGATGATTTTGGTTTGCGGCTTTTATTGCGGTATCAGCGCTGGTATAGGTTATGATGGCAATATCCTTTGCTGAGAATTCATCCGAAAAAATCTCGCAGAGATCAGGTTCATCATCAAGGTAAATAATATTAAACAGCATTGGTTAATCTTTCATATTTAACAAATTTAATTTCAAAACAAGTGTTCGGACAATCGGTCAAAATTCTGATAGTTGCCTTATGTTCGTCAAGGATACCTTTAGAAATCGAAAGACCCAGGCCAGTACCCTCTCCAACTTTTTTAGTCGTAAAAAAGGGTTCAAACAATCTGTCGCGAACTTCGCTTGGTATTCCAGATCCAGAATCAGAGACTTGCAGAATAACACAGTCTTGAGTTTCATCTATTTTAATGCGAACCCATCTTTCGCTTGCAGTTTTTACTGCATCAATGGAATTATTAATTAGATTTAAAAGAACTTGTTCAATTTCAATTTCATTGCAATAAATGAAAGCTTCTGAGTTAAAACTCAATGTAACTGGAGTATTATGCCGTTTGGATTTATTATCTGTTAAGATTAATGTTTCTTTTGCGATTGCACAGAGCGAAATTGGTGAAAAATCGGATTTGTCTCCCGATCTAGAAAATTTTCTAAGTCCGTTAACTATTCTTGAGATTCGATTGCATGCTTTTCTTATGGATTCAATTTTTGATTTTAATTTCTCGGGGTTATCTAAAAACTTAGTAAGCTGACTCGCTGAACCTTCAATGATTGCTAGTGGATTATTTACTTCATGAGCAATTCCAGCACTCATTTCGCCGAGAGAGGCAAGTTTCGCATTCTTAAAGCTTTTGGCTCTTTCAAGTTCTAGATTAAGCTTCATGTTATATTCTTCGGTAATGTCATTTGAAATGCCAATCAGAAAGTGAGGATCGCCATTGGGATCAAATGTAGGAACCTTAAAAGTTTGCAGTATTCTTTTTCCCTGAGGGGTTTCAATCTCTTCCTTTTCAATCTTTAGAACGGACCGATTTTCAAAAACCTGACGATCTTTTGAGGTAAAAAAATCGGCTTGTTCTTTTGGAAAGAAGTCGTAGTCATTCTTTCCAATTAATTGATCTGCTTTGACACCCAGCAAATTTTCGCCAGCTTTGTTTAACAAGGAAAATGATAAATTGTTCTTAAAATTTTTGACGAAAATCATTGAGTGAATATTTTGAAGAACAGTATGAAAAAAACCAGCTCGTAGCTTTTCTTGTGTTATATCTCTGACAGTGGCCTGAACATAACTTTCTTGACCAACATCCAGGCGACTCAAAAGGACATTGCAATTGATAATTTTTCCAGAAGTGGTTTTATGGTCCCACTCAAACAGGTGACTCCCCTGTTTCATAGCCTGCAAGATCATTTCAGAGGCTTTTTCTGATGATAATCTCCCGTCGGGCTGTTTTTCAGGAGACAAACTCCAGGGCCCTAGATTAATGAAAACACTTTCTTCAGAAACCTCGAAAAGCTTCAGTGCCGCGGGATTGCAGCTTGTAAATTTCCAAGACGGAGGAGCTAGGGTCATGATCGAATCAGCACATTGAGTGAAAAGGGCCCGAAGTCGAGCTCGGTCCTCGATGACTTTTTGCTCATTTCTTCTGTTTTCTTCAATAGCAGCTTTCTCCATGGAAACATCCTGCCCAATTGCAATGACTCCTCTAGTTATTCCATCTCTATCTTTATCGGGTAGGCATTGTCCTCGAATTGTTACAATACCACCTTTTTTATTTGAAAACATAATCTCAAAATCTTTACAAGTCCCCTTGTTTGCTAAGCTTAAGCAAGTATTGATCACATTCGCTTCGGGGTTGTCAAAAAAATCAAATACAGTTTTACCTACACACTGCGCTTGTGTAACTCCAAAAGTTTTTTCAAAGGACGAATTTATAAAAAGAAATCTTAGTTCCCGATCCGTGTAGAAAATAACTCCCGGAAGTGAGTTCAGCAAGCCAAAGACTTCGGCAGTTGCAGAATTTTCAGTATTCATTTCAAAATTTCTATTCATGGAAAAAATGATCCTTTCTCTGTGTCGGCGGTGGAATAAAACTAGCCTCTGAAGTTCAATTGGAATCAATCCTTATATTTTATATTCAAGATTATGCAAAAGTGTAGTTCTTTTTCTCCAGCGAATTCAGCTAAGAACGGTTGTACCATTGGTGGTCCAGCAGCATTCCAGAGGTTTTCTAGAAGTCACAACTGTGGGTGGTGAAGCATAGCCCATACGAAACAAAATCAGGGGAACTTCCGCCAATAGGAGAAGACTTTTCCACTGAGTCTGTAAAAATTTTTCTAAGGCAAGAGGTACTGCTTGTTCAGAAGATCCTGGAAGGGCGTAAAGAGGGGCTCCAACAAAAGACTGCAGTGAAAGTCCCTGTTGGGTTGCAATGTGCCAAGCTCTCTGAAAGGCTCGGCATGCATTGAGTACATTTGGAATTGTCTGGTCGCGGATAGAAAATAGTCCTTCGTGGGCAGCCAGGCGGCATGGCAAGTGAGCAGTCCGTAACGCCATCATATGACCGACTCCCAACTTGTTTAGGATTTTCATCGTCGACCACGATTTAATGAGGGATACAAGCGGGCGCGTTCAGCCTTTTCAATCATAAGTGAAATGCGCCTCCTTTTTTCACGTTCATCAAACCACTTGAGGCTGAGTTCTGATGACAATGAACAGGCGTCATCAAATAAGAAGCAGAAAGCAGCTCTTGAAAATTTATCAAAGGCGTGTGCAAGCTACGTTCAAAAGGAGAAGAAATAAATTACAGAAATTAAAAGCTAGAGTTTCTGATTCTTAACTGACGATCGTACTAGTGTCATCTGAGAACGAATTCTCGGTACCATGAAATTATCGCATTAGGAATATACTGGGAAGCTTCTGGGTCTGAATAAATATAAGCCGCATACTCCGCAAACATTTCGTCTGGGGTCTTCAGGATCGAATAAAGTGAGGGAATACCATTTTTTTTTAACCCCTCTCTTAGAAAATTATAAGCTGTTGCAACCTCAGATTTATTTAAAAGTTCAATTGTTTCCCTCTGTAACTGTTTAGCTGTTTGATGGTCCATTAATTTACTGCAGTTGTCATTTACAAGAGCATCGCATTCATAATCCCATTTTATAAGTTCAAGAAATTTTTTAGAATTTGAAAAAGACTGAGTGTCGTTATCAAAACCATGAGCTAACTCATGTAGAAGAATCCGTCTAATCCAATTGGTCTGCGTGTACTGATCTTGCAGACTAGTTGGAGCATGGATAAGATCGTACGATAAAACAAATCGACCTGGGGCTTTTCCGCGAGTACGAATGCAAGAATTAAACTTATCAAACCCTTCGCCATTAGCACCGCTAAAATAAACTATTCCGTAACCGGGATTCTTTTTACATAGATACTTTGAATCTTTCGCCGACTTATAAAACTCAAATTTATCAAATCCATTTTGATAGATTTGACTCATAAATTTTGGAAATTTTTTAATGAGATCGCGAAGTAATTCTTGAAATACAATTAAATCATTTGTATTAAGTTCAGTTTTAATATCTTGGAAATCATAAATGTTCAAATTGCCATTTTTTAAGCAGATATCGACTTTAAATTTAATTTCTAACTCTAATGTCACATAATGAGACGAACTATTTGAAATACATACTTTTCCCTGTGCGATTGCCAATTTTGTGTCTACAACTAGAATAAATATCAATAACAAAAGATAACTAAAATGCACTATTGTCTCCTTATTAATTCATTTAAATAGTTTTACATGAAAGATGCCAAAGCTATGACCGAACCGAATGGTTTATTAGGCAGTTCGGTAGTACTCAATGAGCCTTTTTGTTAAGTCCGCAAGAAATTGTAAATATCAGTTCTTATTGGCGGCGACTGGGACATTCACCAAAGTATACATACGAGTCGGCTTCAGTGATTACCAAACGCGAAATTTCGCGTTCGAAATTTTCTTGATTAGAAATTTGGATTCGTTTTATTTGAACAGCAGTAGCATTGATACCATAGATGGAGGTCGTATTTCCGCTATTTTTGAAGCCCAATCCTATAACAACAGTTCCAACACCCTGATTAAAAATTCCTTTATCGGATTTGAGATATTTTACTAAAAGCATATCGGCACAATCAGAATCAACAATTGTAACCGAACCGTAGTTGAATAAGTGCTTTAATTTCGAGACAAACCATTGTTTGACCTGCTCTGTACCGTAAATTTTGATATCAAAAGCTTGGGGATCGGAGGTGGTTGCCAGCGCACGAGTGTTAACTGCACCAACTGCAAAAAATATTAAAAATAAAAGCTTCATAAAATACCTCACATAGATTGGTATTGCAAAGCGTGCCAATGCCATTTCGCTACCTAAATTTGTCTGCGATTTAATCAGTTCTTGGAATACAATGAAAATGCTTAGATATTACATGGGATTATGTTGTATATATTTAAAGTTAAGGTGCCAAAAAAGGGAATCAAATATTGGCCTCTCTAACGCCTCTCTAACAAATCATGGGGTTAGGTTACATGCCAAAACCACTTATTGGTGTTAATATTTTTAGAGTTAAGTTTGATGATTCCGGCTTTATCAGACATGAATTTAAAAATGTTCAGCAGTCTAGGATTGAACCAGATTCAAAGCTCGACAACAAATGACTTTTTATTAACCGCGCATGGGAAAGAGATTTTATTTAAGGATCTATGTTGATGAAAAATGAAAACGACAATATAATTGCTTCAAAATTTTGGAAGTGTATTTCTGAACAAAAGTGGGATGCTGCCAAGCAATTATTATCTAACGATTTTGAAGCATATTGGCCCCAATCAAAAGAAAAAATTATAGGCGCTGAGAATTTCAGAGTGGCGCAAGCAATGGGTGGAAATTTGTTGACGATTAAAAAAATTAATTTACCTGAAGATCGAAGTAAAATTTGCGATAAAATTCTTCGATCACTGCCGAAGTGGTTTGGTATTGAGTCCTCTATTGTTGATTATGTAAAAGATGTAGTAACCATGGAAACATGGGCCAGTTATTCAAATGAAGAACTGACTGGTTTTATTTCAATTAACAAACACAACACGGCTACAGCAGAAATTCATGTCATTGGGGTTGCTGAATCTTTTCATAAACAAGGTATTGGTAAACTATTAATTTATGAAGCTGAGAAATATCTGGCCGAACAGAATTTTATATACCTTACAGTTAAAACGCTATCTGAACTTCGTACTGATGAAAATTATGAAAAGACGAGACGCTTTTTCGTGGCGACGGGATTCTTTCCTGTTGAAGTATTTAAAACTTTATGGGGCGAGCATAATCCCTGTTTGTTGATGATTAAAAATATTGATCAGACTAAAATTCCGCAAAAACCATCTTACATATTTCCAGAATATGATTTTGACCAAAATTTAAGAGAGCAACCTAAAGATACGTTAGTATGGGAAGAGTTTATCGCTGGGCTGATTGAAAAGTTAAAGCACGAGTCGGATCAATTGGAAAAAAGAAGATTGCTTGAGTATTTAGGTATCGCTTGTCGAATTACCAGTCGACTGAGTGAATCGGAACGGTATCTGTTGAGCGCCTTAGCTTTGTCTTCAGGCTCTGGTAACTCGTCGAAAGTTATTCAAAATTTAATTAGGCTTGCACATACTTATCAGTGGCAAAGTGAATTTTCAAAAGCAAAGGTTCTATTTGATCAAGCTAGAAGTATTATAAATGAAAATGATATTTCATCGACTCTTGCAGCAGCCTATCATCAGCATTTTGGTAAATACTATTTTGATCAAGGCTTTTTTGGATTAGCCTGTTGTGAGTTTGAGCTTGCTTTTAAAACACGTAAAGAAATCTCAGCTCCACAAGATCAAGTTAAATCAAGTCAATTAGCTTTAGATGAATCTAAAAACAGATGGAATATTCAATTTGATAGAAATATCTCCATTCGGAGAGCAGGAATTTTAGATTCCGAGGCCATTCATAATGCGCATATGACTTCGATAAACGAAATATGCGTAAATGACCACTCTGCTGATGAGATTCGTGTTTGGGGTGGCAGAACGTTTGATCCGGCATTTCGAGTCCCAGCGATTCAAAATCAGTTTTATTTAGTTACTGAGTATGAGAATAAAATTGAAGGTTTTTGCCAGCTGAGGTTAGAAATAAAAGATAATATTAAAACCGCACATCTGTTTGGTTTTTACATTACGCCAAAGATTCTGAAAAGAAAAGTGGGTCATGCACTGATGGAACTGGTTTTTGAATTTTGTCGATCTGAAGACGTAAAGATGATCACACTCAAATCAACAATTACTTCTTTTGATTTCTATAAAAAATATGGCTTTATTAAAACTGGTGAATTAACAGGGCCTATTCGTGATGGCGTGATGATTCGCGGTTATCCCATGGAAATGAAGCTGTAATGAAAGCTACAGGAATTTAAAATGAATAGTCTTACCTCACGAGAGCTTACAATTGCCGATGAAGTAGCTTTTCTAAATGGTTTTGAGGTTCCTTTTATTGGAACAGCTATTTTTTTTAGAATGGATTATTTAAGGCTGAAATATAAATCAGAAAGGTAATTATGAAAATTGTTCTAGCTACTCTTTTTCTTGCAATCGTTAACTCAGCTTGTGCCTCACCATACCCACGGGTTGATAAAGACATTGCCACTTACGATAAGGTCGTTGCAAAAATGAAATCAGATTTTTCATCCCAACCAAGAGATCCAACAAATAAAATCTGGGTTCAAGAAAAAATTGATAATATGATGGAGGTCGACCAATACATGAGAAAATTCTGGGATACTCCTTTCATCAATTCCTATTCTGCCGATGGAAAATCCAGAAAAGGTTGATGAACTTAGAAAATCAGTCGGTCTTGGATCAATGGAAGAATATAAAAAGGTATTTAAAGATATATGTCATTAGAATTAAAAAAAATTGGATTGGGAACTTGGGCGTTTGGTGGTCGTGCTTGTGGACCTGTGGACGATCATGTTTCTGCTATTAAAAAATGGTCATTGCCGCCTTCAGCAATAAAATTGATTGATAATTTACGAGAAAAATACTTACATATTTTATTAGCATGAAAGAAGAACTGTTATGATTTGTCATTTTATTTTATACGTTTCGGATCAAGCTAGAAGTACTGATTTCTATACCCATGCTTTACAGCAACAGCCAGTTTTAAATGTTCCTGGGATGACTGAATTTAAATTGGCTGACAACTGTATTTTTGGATTGATGCCATCAAATGGAATTAAAAAGTTACTTGGCGATTCTATAATTCATCCAGAAGAAGCTGCTGGAATTCCCAGAGCAGAATTATACTTAAGGGTTTCTGATCCAGAAAATGCTTTTAATTTTGCTATTGAGGCAGGAGGAAAAATACTTTCTCTTGTTCAAGAAAGAAACTGGGGTGCAAAAGCTGGATACTTTGCTGATCCCGATGGGCATGTTATTGCTTTTTCAAATTAACGTATTTCTTTAAACCCATTATTTAAGGGATTTGAATGCCGAAAATAAGGATTGTAGTGAAACAACTTTGAAAAAACTGAACTTGACTGTTACAACAAGATTTCAAGTTTCGATTCAGTTTAACGCGCTACCGATATGGGAATTAGTTTTTGATGCATAGATTTTTAAGCATTGTTAATCTACAGCCATGGATGATCGTAACTTCGACCAACAGACTGCTCAAGACTGGATCAATGTGGTAGAAAAACCAGGAAAATCCTGGCGTGACGAACACGTTTATTCCAAACTGGACAGCTTGATTCACGATGCCTTACCAAAGACAATCCTTGATGTTGGCTGCGGACAGGGAATTTGCAGCGAGAAAATCGACTTAACTAAATGTAAATATACAGGCGTCGAGCCGTCTCCTTATTTGCTAAATCGAGCAAAGCAACTTTACTCATCTGGGGAAAAAACTTTCTTGTCAGGAAACGCCTATGATCTTCCTGTAACGAATCGAAGTTTTGATGCCGCATTTTCGATTCTTGTTTGGCATCTTCTTATTGATATAGAAAAAGCAGCTTTTGAAATTAGTCGAGTTTTAGCCGACAATGGTAAATTCTTAATAGTTACTGCAAATCCAGATGCTTACTTGGCATGGAAATCTTTTTACCCTGATGCTAAATTGACTGGCAAAAGATTAGAAGGAACAATGCCGCTAGGAGAGGCTCTATCAAGAGATGTTCTCTATCTACACACTTTCAATGAAATAATAAGTTCCATTCAAAATGTCGGGCTTACTATTGAGAGTACTGACACTTTTTTACCTGCAAAAGATTTTCTAGAGTTGAATCTACTTATTTCGATTCAGGGAAGAAAAAATGCTAGAGGATAGGAAGAATTAAGCCCGAATCGTTCAAGCTCAGCATCTAGGTTTAACTTGGTACTTGTTAAAAGTGTGTATTTGGAATCGGTCTTTGGCAATAAATTTCACTGATTTTTGAAATTTGTGATGCCCAACGTTTGGTGGTCCTCGGGCTGGATAAAGCGGCGGCGGTATTTAAGCTAGGGTTATTAGCCATTAGTTAACCTCGCTGTAAGTCCAAAAAGCTAAGCATTCAAAATATACTTTGATTTTAAAAAGTGAAACGTTTTGAAGTAGATTGTATGATTTAAAACATGGTCTCATTTGTCTTTTTATCACTCTCAATCTTTTGCAATATTGCATATGGCGCGCAGTACGCGCTGGTTGCAGGTGGATCAGGAGAAGACCATAAAAAGGAAAATTTTTTTGCAGCAGATTTCAAAAACTTCAGTCAGGGTTTAAAAAACAGAAAATGGCAAGTTACCACATTTTTTGACAACGATACGAGTAAGGTTCCCGGCTCTAAAGTTGCAACAACTGCAAATATCAACCAAAGTATATAAGAAATTGTGAGTAAGCGAAAACAGGGAGATCAAGTTCTAATAACATTCTACGCCCACGGTAGAGATACTACGCCAGGGTTCCTTCATAGAATTGCAACAGAAGATCCAATGGGTTATAGCTTGGAAAACATCTCGTATTTCGCTGATGAAGTCAAAGCAAAGGGTGGTACTTTGGCAGTATTAGATTTAAGTTGTTACTCTGGTTCTACGCAAGATATAAATGATGGTCCGCAAGTCGACAACCCTAAGGAAAGAGGCTGCATCGTCACTCTTGCTTCTGAAAAATATGTGGGTATGGGAATATGCGCAGGAGCAAAGACAGAGAGTAGTTTTACTTCTACTATTATGAAACTCCCTGATCCATCTATAAAAATTAGTTTAGAGCAACACTTCCTTGATTCCCGAGAAAAGGACACCACGCCTGCAAATTTGCCACAGATATCTTCAATCCCACTTCCTTTGAAAACTTTTTGGGATTTCTTTTTATCTGCCAGTGATCCCAACAGTATTTATAGAGAAAATGGTTTAAGCGTTAACAGAGTTGAAGCATCGATTTGCAGACTGTGTGATAAGACGACGGTTATGGAATATACAAAAGAAATCGCTAATTTAAAAAACATTGCTGAAAAATTAGGAAATGCACCTTTAGGTAAAGAATTGACAGATAAAATGCAAGACTACTTAAAAAGTTACAAAAGCATTTCACAATCCATAAACTCTGTTCAAAGAAAAATGGGTATGATCCCCAGTTGGGGATTTACGGAACCAGTTTTAAAGCCATTTAACAAAATATCTTTAAGCAGAATGAGGTCCTTGGTAAATCTCACGGAACCGAGTGTTTCACTGACAGATATAAAATGGCTGGATGAAAATTCACGGGAGCAAATTACTAAATTACGCCCTCATCATCATAAACTCGCAGAAGCCCTAAATAAAATGGGCAAAGCATTAGGAAAGGATTGGGATATATACGAAAATAAAAAGAAAATTCTTGTGCAAAAGGCACAGGAAGTTATGGCAGCTGAACGAAAATTATATGCACTTCATGCAAGATCACTTTAAGAACAGAAGAGTTCCTCGTGCCAAAATTTCATGCTTTAAAAGCGTTTTTCACTGTAGTTTTGCTAAGTTCCTATTTGTGGGCCGATGTGGAACAAGATTTAAAAATCTGTCAAAGTTATGAGCTCCATGGTGAGCTTTCTAGCGACTTAAAAAAAGAACCGATAATTACAACTTTAGCTGAATCAGGATTAAAAGTAGAATTGATCATTGTTCCTAACGAAGAGACTTCTTTAGATCTAATAAGTCTAAAGGGTCAATCCGTCCTAGCAAAGGCGTTAGTTCTAGAAAAAATTTCAGCTCGTTATTATAAGGCAAAAGTTTATAATTTAAAACTTGATCAGCCTGCTGGTTTTGGAGCAGATAAAAATGCTTTCAAAGCCAAAAAAATTGTGAAACAAATTTCAGAAACTTGTCCATCAAAGTAATCAATCGCGGCTGGTCATCGGTTTTATCTAACGTCGATTTTATACGGTCTGAACGCTTTTTTTGAGAAAGCGGCTCTTGACGAAAAGGTTCAGCATTTTAACCGAATCAGGAAGGTATGCCTTATTAGGGTGTTCGTCCTAAGGAACTGAACCCTGTCAACCCCTTAATTATGGACATTTTCGATGCGAACACTTGTGTTAAAATTTGATTTAAATTCTTCATGCTAAAGTCTCACTTCCACTTCAGTATTAGAATAGTTTTTATAACATTTTTTAAAATCTAATGGAGCCATCATTTTCAAGGAGCCATGTTTTCTTTTAGTATTATAAAATTCAATAAACTCCATGGTTTGCTTGTAAGCTTCTTGGAAGGTAGCAAAATACCTTACCTGTAAGAATTCAATTTCATAGATTGAGAAGAAGGATTCAATGTATGCATTCTTATTGTACATCGTACATCAACAAACCTCCCCACATTTTAAAAGTAAATTAAATCTAGTAAATTGATATCACAACAATACATGGAGGTATGTTATGGATTTAGAAGTATTAAAGAAAAAGATCAGCACTTTTCGTAGTGAGGGCGGTCGAGTTCGTAAAGTAAGTGATGAACTACTTATGGAGATTCTTCACGCCTGGGAGAATTGGACAGGACCAGCAAAAGGGTTTTATACAGTTGTGGGGATAAGCCAAAAAGGGATGGCATCTATCATAGGAAAGGCGAAAAAGCTAAAACGTGAGGGTCATTTTCCAGTTGAAGATTTTAAGGAGATAAAGATATCAGAGAATCTCCTTCCTTTGTCGGGCAGTCCTTGTGTGGGGATAGAGATTGTATGGGATAATGGTAAATTGATTCGATTTCCACAGGTTGAGGTCTTGATAGATTTTTTAAAGAAAGTAGCATGACTTAAAAAAGTAGTCTGAGAAATAAGGAACAAAGTGATCACATTTAATCGAAGAACCAAAGTATTTGTTTGTAGAGAGCCCACGGATATGAGAGCCAGTTATGATACTTTGTTTTCCAAAGCTAAAGGGGTTCTTAACCAGGATCCCTTTAGCGGTCATTTGTTTTTATTTATGAACTCAATAAGAAGTTCGATAAAATGTTTGTATTATGATGGAACAGGTTTAGTGATTCTGATGAAAAGATTAGAGAAGGGTTTATTTAGTAAGATTAATCCCTATTATAAAGGGGAATTGATTTTAACAGCGGCGGAGTTTGCTTTGTTTTTTGAAGGAGCCGATATGGAAAAAAGATTTATAGATAGCCCGAAAGAAATAAAAAAATCTGCATTCCCGTTGAGTCAAGAGTTGCCTAGTGTTTCCTTAGGATCGAGTCTCGTGAAACGAGATGGAAAAACAAGTAAGTTTCGACCAAATTTCAAAATTAACAAAGATAGATAATCTAAGTCGGCAAGACCTGATTCAGAGGAACTCGATTTTAGAAGGAGAACTCGCCAGGGTTATCAAAGAGAACTATGAGTTAAGAAATTTAAAAATAACAGATGCACAATTGCAGCTTATTTTACAAGAGCAATTGGGAGAGCTACGAAATACGATTTATGGATCTAGCTCTGAGCGGTATAAGAAATCAGATCGGCCTAAAGAGCCAGCAGGTCCACCAAAGCCAAGAGTTAAAAAGCCCAGCGAAAGATATCCACAGCTTCCTGTTGTTGAAAGAGTCATAACTATGGACCCTGTTCCTAGTTGTGTTTGCTGTCAGTCCGTCATGGAAGATTCAGGGATGACAGAAGACTCTGAGCAATTAACGGTGATCCCGAAAAAATATGAAATCATTTTGCAAAAGAGAAAAAAATATAGATGTTCAAAGTGCCATGGAGATATCCAGACATCACCAGCGCCTGCTCGAATTATAGAAGGATCTAGTTATAGTGATGAAATGATCCAGGATGTGGCTTTATCGAAGTACTGTGATTTGATTCCCTTAGAGAGGTATGCGGCAATGGCTGCAAGATGTGGAGTTATGGATATCCCACCACATAGTTTAATTGAACTGACACATCAATATGCTGACTTTGTTATTAGGGCTTATTATGGATTAAAACATAAAGTGGTATTAGCTCGGGTTTTACGAGCCGATGAGACTCCCCATAAAATGCTTGAGGGGAGTGAAACGAAATCCTGGTTTTTATGGGGATTTTCCACGGAGAAAGTATGTTATCTAGAGTGCCATGATACCAGATCTGGGGATGTGGCTAGTGATGTCTTGATGAACTCAAAATGTGAAGTGTTAGTAACGGATGTGTACTCAGGTTATGGCAAGGCTATTAAGGAAGTAAATAAACAACGGTTTGAAAAAAAAGAAACTTTAATAAAAAGTGGTTATTGTAATGCCCATGCAAGGAGATATTTTTTCAAAGCACGGGTGAATCATCCAGAGGCTGAGTTTTATTTGGAACAATATCATGAGATTTATAAATTAAATGCTCAAGCCAAAGGGAAACCTCCGGATCAGGTGCTCGAATTAAGACAGAGCATGAAACCCTGCTTTAAAGTTATGAAGGATAAGGCTTTAGAGGATTTAGTTAAATACCCTGAGAAGAATAAGTTTTTTAAAGCCATGGCCTATTTGATAAATAATTATCAGGGGCTGACTTTGTTTTTAGAAGATGCGGAAGTGCCTATAGATAATAATGCTCAAGAAAGACTTTTAAGAAGTCATGTTGTTGGAAGAAAGACCTGGTACGGTACTCATTCTGAACGAGGAGCCAAGACAGCTGCCATTTTATTTTCATTAGTGGAGAGCTGTAAATTAAATCAAGTCAATCCTCGAGAGTATTTTGAGCAACTAACCAAAGATTTACTTCAAGGTAAAAAGGCTTACACACCTGATGACTTTAAGAAGCTAAGTATTCCAGGGCCTGAAGGGCCTGTTTAAAAATGTCTGGTTCAAGCTTAAAAAGCTCATGAACTTTGAATTTTCCTTGATCACACCAAAGATCTAAACAAAGCTTTACCAATAAATAATCTGTAGAAGAAAATCCCCTGGCTTCTTTTAAAAGCTCGTCAGCAGAGTTTTTTAACTCAGGCCTGAGCGAATGAAACAAAAAATCCATTAGATAGGGACATCTCAAAGTAATTAAAGAAATAGCTTCAAATTGTTTTTTTTCTGCTCTGCCAGCAGAGACCCAACACTTCATATGAAAACCTCCTACAGTTATGGACTGAAGTCAGGCTAACAATTTTTACCAAATACCAAAATGTGGGGAG
>JAFLCC010000028.1 GCA_017302835.1 Deltaproteobacteria bacterium
ATTTTACTTGTGATGGCTTACTTTTTCTCATTAGGGAGTTCTCCTTTGTTATTAATGATTTATGTGTTTAAGTTAAATCATTATGGAGTGCTCCCTTTTTAATTTCTACCACTTTCGGGACGTTGCCTCTGCAGTTTAAATTGAACGCTGCTTCCTTGAACGGGATCTCCATTGGGATTGAGAATGCGACCGTTGTAGGTGATCCCCGCTCCTGTGGCGAAACCTTTTACTGTGGTAATAAATAAAATTCCAGTCAGAATCGAAAAGAATTTTATGAAGTTTGGCATTTTGTCTAGCCTCATGACAGTACTTTCGGAAGTTTTACAACTCTCCTAAAGTATCAATTTGAGAATTATTAAGAATAGTCTTTCAACTCAACGAATCCTCCATGACACGGCCTTTTTTTAAACCAAATCATCATGAGATTTTAGTCATGAGAAGGACGGCAATCCATATTGAGACACCGTCCGATATTGCCGCGCTCATGACTCTGGCCAGTTTTGGACACGAGCATAAATGACTTTATAAAAGGTTTCAAAATCACTTAGATAATGATCAACAATATTTTGTACAATGGCCATGTTAATTTGTTCGTAATCATGAACGGATATATTTCGAAATCCAACCATGGAGGCCATTTTTCGAGTTAATTCTGGAGTGAGAATCAAATGCTTTTCAAGAATTTGAAAAGATTGTCTGTATGTTGTAGGCAAACCCAATCCCTCTTTGGAAAGCACGATGTTGGCAAGGTCAATACATGCTTGAATGGCTCTTTGCAAATTAAGTTCATATATGGAAAGTCTAAATTCAAGGTCAGCTTCCTTTACCTTCGCTTTCTCTATAAGACTTAGACAAGTTTTAATTACATTAATTTTTGCTAGAACCACATCCAGATCAGACATATTTCTTCCTTTTTAGAATATTTTTTTCAATCACTCGACGTGAAAATTTGAAATCGGGGTAAATTGATAAGATTTTGATTTGCCACCGAAGAAAATCACCGGGTGCACGGTTCATTATAAGCCTTCCCGTTTCTAAGACTTGACGTGAAAAAATATAATCGACATGATTTAAATTAATTAAATCAATTTCACGATGAAGTGTCTCTTCCAGATGAGACTGAAGACCGAGTAGATCATTTAAAGACGGTTCTTTCTCCCAATAAATGGCGATATCCACATCACTATTTTCCGTAAAACGTTCTGTACCCGAAGAGCCAACTAAAAAAGCAAACAAGATAGATTTTTCAAAGTTAATTTTAAAAAAATCTTTTAATGCATCCATTGGAAATACTGATGAACTCATACGGCTATTGTGTTAACCTCACTGGGTAAAGTCAACAACCCTGAGAGGTTTTTAAGAAGGGAGGTCACTGATTCTTCCTTCTAAAAATACAATTGAGAGCCTACCAACATCGTAAAGACGTGCTGGGTTTTGGTGATAATTTGGTAGTTTCCTTGAATATACTGACTTGATTTACCCCTTCCACCTGTATAGTAGCCGCCAAAGGTGTAGCCAATTCTTTTTCCTGCGACGAAAACCAAATTAGCGCTAAAGCCGACCATGTCCACTTTATCTTCTTGCAGTTGTAAGAGGCTGGGATCGGGATCGTTGTGCGAAGAAAAATTAGTAAATACACCCATCCGTATTTTTAGCCATTGAATCAAAGCTTGTTCAAAACCAAAGGACATATTCCAAACAGCTTTTTGACTGACCCTTTTTCCTAGGACTTCATCTTCCAAATCGATATAACTAACCCCTTCATGGAGAGAAACATCCAGAGCCCAAACCGAAGAATTATTAGGTACAAAAGAGAATCCAAAAGTGACTTTCCCTGGGATCATCACCCGAGTGGCTTTATCTGGATCATTTTTATTTTCAACAATCATGGTATTCGTTGTGGTATCGATATTTGTTTTTGATTGGAAGATGGTAGCAGTCCCCGCAATTCTCATGGCTTTGGGTCTTAGGGTCAGGCCAGCAGACCACTTATCTGAAAGTTGCTTGTAATAACCAAAAACAAAAACCAAAGCATTCTCGGTAATTGTTTTTTCCTGATTAAACAAGGTGGCTTTTGTACTAGACTCATATTGCAGATCCGTGGAAGATCTTATAAAATTTCGAGCGGTATAATAAGCCGTTATCCCAACAGACTCTGTTGTTGAAATCTCTTTGGAAATGCTCGGCCCTACCCACAATGACTCGTCCACAAAAGACAAGGTCGTGGCATTATCACCCTTCTTAAACAAATCCCCTTTATAGCTATCATAATCAGGAACTAAAATGGACAATCCAAAAACGTAATCACCTAGGCGAATGACATTTCCGGTAGATGCTGGCAAGGACCTGAAAAAACCTTGATTTACCCTGAGAGGTGCCTTGGTAAAATCTTCTTCCTCTCCATAGACTGTATCAAATTTTTTGTAAATCCCCACCGCTGCCGAAAAGGAAGCTCCGTTAAGCCTAGCTAAGGTAGCGGGATTATAAAAAGCGGCGGCGGAAGTGTCCCCGACAACGGCGGAAGCGGCGCCTCCCATTCCCGCTGATTGATCTCCCAGCAAAATCGAATTGTAATTAGAAAAGGCGCCTTCACTTTGAAGAGCCAAAAAAGTGAGAGCTAAAAATAATCCCTTCATTCAACCCCTGATATTCAATTCAATTCAATTTAGTTTTCATACTCACACCATGAGGTTAATCTGCATCACACTTTTGATTCAAGCTCATTTACCCTTTGGTCTAGTTATTATTTTACCATCATCTTTGTGAAAAAATTGTTTCCTATAAGAAACACTTTAAGACCGATTGTTCCATTTATCAGCAAATTTTATTTAAAAATGCAATTTTATTTAAATTCTCTTTTTCTTTTTTTTAAAACGGTTTAAATAGAAGTCTGTTTCAATTAACTTGTTTATTTAAAACCGGTTTAATTTTAAGACGGAGGAATTTCCATGAGCATCCCATTTGTCGATTTAAAAACTCAGTATCACGCCCTCAAAGACTCCATTGATATTCGGATCAAAAAAGTTCTTGAAAGTGGTGCTTAACTAAGACTGAGCATTGGCTTTATCCATTCTGTCAAAAATAAATTCTATCAAAAATTTCACGATCAAGGTTTAAGTTATAATCTTATGAACTGAGACATATTTACCGACAAACTCTTAGGGAGAATTCAAATGGATTGTGTTTGTCAAAAGACTTACAATTTCAGTTTGATATTCATAGGAATAATTTTTTTGATTTTTTATTCATTTTCAAGAAAGTCGAATTGTGAAACAATTTCAGCCATAGCAGAAAGAATCAGTGACCTCCATTCTTAAAAACCTTTCGGGGTTGAACCGTGCCTCAATATGGATTGCCGTCCTTCACATGCGGAAAATCTCAGGATGATTTGGTTTTAAAAAAGGCCGTGTCATGGAGGATTCGCTGAGTTGAAAGATTATTCTTAATAATTCTCAAATTGATACTTTAGGAGAGTTGCAAAACTTCCGAATGTACTGTCATGAGGCTAGACAAAATGACAAACTTCATAAAATTCTTTTTGATTCTGACTGGAGTTGTATGGGCAATTGCCGATAGAGGATGGCCTAATTTTAACAAGTGGAGGAAAAATGTGTCGGTGCTACCTTTCTATTTTAGTTCTTATCTCTCAGCTGGTACTTTCCGGATGCCTTTTTGACTCGGGCTCTAGTTCCTCGTCTCCAAGCGCTGAGGCTCCGACGCCTACACCCATGCCTACTCCTACTCCTGCGCCTGTAGTAACTAAAGTTTTTGGATATTCAGGCTCTCAGTACTCAAACCTCGTCTATAGCTTTTCGATCGACAAGTCGACAGGAAGCATGGCACCGACTGCTGGAGTATCTGCAACCGCGCAAAGTGCCCCTATGCTGAGTGCTGCAAGCTTTGACAAAAAGTTTCTTATGAGCGCGAACTACAGTTCGCACTCGGTATCAACTTTCTCGATTTCAGCGACAAGTGGTGACTTGGTTTCCGTTGGAAACACATCTTTGGGAAGTGGAACCAGTCCTGCTTGGATTGCCAGTCATCCAACGTTGCGGGTCTTCTATACTGCCAACTCAGGCAACTCAACAATATCGGTCGTGGATGTTGATTCCACTGGAAATGCAACGGTACGTGGCAGTGTGGCTGCTGGTTCAGGGGTGACTGCACTTGCCATCACTCCTGATGGTGGAGTTCTGTATTCCGTAGATCAAAACATGAACCAAATTGGAATCTATCAGGTGGCGGGTGACGGTGGTTTGACATCCGTTGGCACAGCGACAACTCCCGCATCTTCAACGCCAAACCATGCAGTGGTCTCTGCAGATGGGACACGACTTTATGTGGCAAACTGGGGAACCGCGAATGTTAGTACCTACTCAATTTCTGGCATAACTTTGAACTCTCTAGGGGAAGTCAGCGGTGGAACCGGCGGCATTTACACGATATCACTGTCACCCGATGGAAAATTCCTCTATTCCGCAAAGCCATATGGGCACAATTTTTCAATGCATGCCATTGATCCGACTACGAAGATTCCTGGTGTTGCTGTGGAATCGTCGCTATCGGGAAGTGTGAACTTTGCATTCTGGAATTCTTTCGCTTTTTTGGTATCGTGGTCGAACGGCGTATCTGGCTTGCCGGTGGCAGTTAGAAACTATGACGCTTTGGGCGTAGCAGCTTCGAATCTTTCGGTGACCACCGACTCCTATCGTGGCCTCTATCAGCTTGTTGTCGTTGAAGTAGAGCAGCCTTAAGGGGCGGCACAAGTAGAAATTTGCATGTTAGATAATTTGCATCACAGCCACTTGATTCGTGCAATCCGGTTCAATTGATTGCCGACAGGTGGTGAGCTTGCTCCGGAGTACGAGAGCTTCGATATTGCTAAAATGTAAAAACCTTGATTTAGCCTGAGAGGTGCCTTGGTAAAATCTTCTTCCTCTCCATAGACTGTATCAAATTTTTTGTAAATCCCCACCGCCGCCGAAAAGGAAGCTCCGTTAAGCCTAGCTAAGGTAGCGGGATTATAAAAAGCGGCGGCGGAAGTGTCCCCGACAACGGCGGAAGCGGCGCCTCCCATTCCCGCTGATTGATCTCCCAGCAAAATCGAATTGTAATTAGAAAAGGCGCCTTCACTTTGAAGAGCCAAAAAAGTGAGAGCTAAAAATAATCCCTTCATTCAACCCCTGATATTCAATTCAATTCAATTTAGTTTTCATACTCACACCATGAGGTTAATCTGCATCACACTTTTGATTCAAGCTCATTTACCCTTTGGTCTAGTTATTATTTTACCATCATCTTTGTGAAAAAATTGTTTCCTATAAGAAACACTTTAAGACCGATTGTTCCATTTATCAGCAAATTTTATTTAAAAATGCAATTTTATTTAAATTCTCTTTTTCTTTTTTTTAAAACGGTTTAAATAGAAATCTGTTTCAATTAACTTGTTTATTTAAAACCGGTTTAATTTTAAGACGGAGGAATTTCCATGAGCATCCCATTTATCGATTTAAAAACTCAGTATCACGCCCTCAAAGACTCCATTGATCTTCGGATCAAAAAAGTTCTTGAAAGTGGTGCTTACATCAACGGTCCCGAGGTTGCCGAGCTCGAGAAAAAGTTGGCAGCCCATTCCGGAGTCAAACACGTTATTGCCTGCGCTAGTGGAACAGATGCTCTACTTATTCCTCTGATGGCTCTAGGTATTGGCCAAGGAGACGAAGTGATTACCACCGCTTTTTCTTTTATTGCTACGGCTGAGACCATTGTTCTGGCTGGAGCAACACCCGTATACTGCGATATCGATCCTCTTACATTTAATTTGGATACCACAAAAATAGAAAAACTGATCACAGAAAAAACAAAAGCGATCATGCCGGTCTCTTTATACGGCCAGATCGCCGATATGGATGAAATCAATGCCATCGCCAAAAAACATCATCTTTTCGTTATTGAAGATCTTGCACAAAGTTATGGTGCTAAATACAAAGGCAAAAGAAGCGGCTCTCTTTCCACTGTTGGAGGAACGAGCTTCTATCCAGCCAAACCCTTGGGTTGCTATGGCGATGGTGGGGCTATTTTTACCGATGATGATAAATTATGTAAAATTATGAATGAAATTAAAGAACATGGTTCCGAGTCTAGATATTACCACACCCGTCTTGGTATCAACGGCCGCCTAGATTCGATTCAGTGTGCGATCTTGTTATCCAAGATGGAACGCTACGATTGGGAAGTGGAACAGCGACAAAAAATTGGAGCCTATTTTACAGAGAAATTAAGTCAAATCAAAGTTCCTCATTTTTCCGTTCCTTATATTAAACCCGATAGAGACTCGGTGTGGGCTCAGTACACTTTGATGGTTCCTGACCGCCCTCTCTTCCAAAAAAGAATGCTAGAATTGGGAGTTCCCACTGTTGTTCATTACCCTCGAATCATGCCTGACCAACCTTGGTACAAAGAACATACCTGCAAACACACCAGCCAGGATCCCCACCAACTTCTGAGCCAAAAAGAGGATTGGACCCACTCGCGAAGGGCAGCAGAACATGTGGTCAGTCTTCCCTTATACCCTGATATGGACAGAGCGACACAAGATAAAATTATTGATAGTGTCATTAAAGTTATGTCATAACACCTGGATGACATCACTTACACCTTTTCAAAATTTATCCAAGCCTGTGACCATGGATTTCCAAGGAAAAAAATATACTTGGGGTCTTAAGAATCAATTTGTTTTATTTGCTGGCCCCGATATTATCGAGGATGAAGGCCTCGTCCTTGAAACGGGAACGGAAATTAAGCGCGTCACTGAGGAATTAGGAATCCCCTGGATTTTAAAATGCTCCTACGACAAAGCTAATAGGCAAAGCTCGAAAAGTTTTCGTGGCCCCGGAGTGGATTCGGCTCTGAAGTCCTTAGAAAAAATCAAGGGACTGCTCAATGCTCCACTTTTAACGGACGTTCATGAAACAGATCAAGTGGAGACCATGGCCCAAATTACCGATGTGATTCAAATTCCGGCCTTCTTATCACGACAAACTGATTTACTTGTAGCTGCGGCAAAAACAGGAAAAGTTTTGCATATTAAAAAGGGGCAGTTTTTGGCCCCTTGGGACATGAAGGCGATTGCTCAAAAGGCCGTTCAAGTTGGCAATGACAAAATTCTTTTATGCGAAAGAGGCACCACCTTTGGTTACAATCGCCTTATCAACGACATGACAGGACTTGTGGAAATGAGACAGCTTGGCTTCCCCGTCATTATGGATGTGACTCACTCAACGCAGTTACCAGGCGCTACGGGCGAGAGCAGCGGAGGCCGCAGTCAAATGGTGGCCCCCTTAGCTCGCGCAGCCATGGCTGTTGGCGTAGATGGAATATTTTTAGAAACCCACCCTCGACCTGAAGAGGCCCTTTGCGACGGCCCCACCTCCTTACCATTGAAGGACTTAAGACCCTTTTTAAAACACTTGCAACTGATTCTTAAAACGCATCAAGAGTTTTAGAGATGACGCCAAAAAGATTGAAACTAAAAAAATATCTTTCTACTTTAATTAAAACAGGATTTGCCTTGGGAATCATCTATTGGCTGGTGACCCAGGGGAAGATCAATTTTTCGGCTCTGAAAGAAGTTTTGCGTCCCGATTTAATTTTTGTCGCTATGGCTTTAACGGGGGTTAACCTGTTTATTCTGAGCGAACGTTGGCGGGTTCTTTTGCAGACACAAAATTTACATCCTAAACCCTTCGAACTTTATAAGCTGACATTGATTGGCACTTTTTTTAATTTTGCCATGCCCGGAGGCGTGGGTGGTGATTTAGTCAAGGCCTTCTATTTTTACAAGGACCACCCCCAATCCAAAGCCCTTGCCATATCTAGTGTTTTTGTCGACAGGGTTTTGGGATTATATACCATTGTCTTTATGGCTTTGGCCGTGATGCTATTTGATCTCAATCACATTTTAAATAATGAAATTCTCACTCATTTACTTTCTGCCTTTGTGATTATCTTTTTTGCATTTACAGTGGGTCTTGTTTTTCTTTTCTCCAAAAATAAAATCATCATGGGTTTGGTTTTAAAGGTTCTCCATTTTCTGCCCTTGCGAGAGAAGTTCCTAAAGCTTTATCATTCTGGTCAGCTGTATGGATCTGAAACAAAAATATTATTAAAAGTTTTTTCCTTGAGTCTTGTCGGCCAAGTCCTTGCCGTATTTATCATGTATTTTGTTGGGCAATTCACTGTTTCCGGTGCTTCCATCCCCCTCACGACCTTTTTCATAGTGAGCCCCATTGGTTTTATGGCAACGGCCATTCCCATTTCTCCTGCAGGTGTCGGAGTTGGACAGGCCGCATTTTATTTTTTGTATAATGCCTATTTAAACACAAAAACAGATTTTGGTCCTCTGATCATCACGATCAATCAAATACTTGCCTTTTGTTATGGTCTTGTTGGCGCTTTTTTTTATTTACAAAGAAAAGATCCTAGGCAAAAAATAAATCAATTAGAAAATGAAATTTTAACTGATAACGCGAGCTCGCGTTGATACCTAATTCTAATTAAGGATATTCTATGACAATTCTACTTAAGCAATTTATAAACTTTATTAAATTGTTAAACTCTGATACGGGCCATAATCAATTAGCTAGTGGGCTTGCTTGCGGTTTTATTTTAGGGATGGCCCCCTTTTTATCCTTACAAACAGCCATGGTTTTGTTAGTCGTCTTTATTTTTAGAGTCCAATTAGGGGCCGCCTTTTTAAGTGCTTTCTTTTTTAAGTTTGTCAGTTATTTATTAGATCCCTTAAGCCATATTATTGGCAAATGGACCTTAGAACAAGAAGGCCTTCGTGGTTTTTTTGTGCAAATGTACAACATGCCCATCATTCCTCTGACTCGATTTAATAACAGCATTGTGATGGGCTCTCTGGTTCTTTCAGTGCTTCTCACCCCCCTCTTATTTTTTATATTCAAAAGCTTAATTATTAAATACCGTATTTCTGTCGTTGAAAAATTTAAAAAGTCCAAATTTTGGAAAGCCTTTGCGGCGACTTCTATTTATAATTTGTACAACAAATACAACCAACTCTACGGATAACTTTATGGATAAACAGGAACAAAATATGGATCACCCATCTTCAGAAAAGACAGCTCAGCCGCCGAATTTAAAAATCAAAAAATCCAAGGGCCCCATCCGCTTTGAGGCGATTATCCCTTTTCTTTGTATTTGCTTTGCGATTTTTCTTTATTTTACTTTGTTTTTCGATTTCCATTTAAAAAAGACCCTGGAGCTTATTGGTTATCATGCGACGGGTGCCGAAGTAAATATTGCAAAAATTGAAACTAGTTTTACCAAGGCCTCTTTAAGGATCACAGGTGTCGAATTAACGAATCCAGAAAAACCCACTCATAATAGCCTGTATATAGGTGAAATTCGATTTTCTCTATTGTGGGATGCCTTGTTACGCGCCAAGTTTGTTATTGAAGAGACCGCTGTTGAAAATGTGGGATTTGATCAAAAACGAAAATTCCCTGGAAAAATAAAACCACCGGAGCCAGAGAAAGAAAGCGCCATTAAAAAAGAAGCTGAAAAACTCAAATCAGAAGCTCTGGAGAAAGCTAAAACGGAGTATGATGACAATGTTCTAGGCAATATAGCCAACCTCATGGGTGGAGGCTCTCAAACCGAAGAACTAGACAAACTTAAAAGTAAAATTATCTCTAAAGAAAAAATGAAAGCTTTTGAGGAAAGCTTAAAGACAAAGCAAAAAGAGTGGGAAGAAAGACTTAAAAAATTACCCAAGGCCGCAGAGTTTCAAGTCTTAGGGGACAAACTCAAAAAAGTAAAAACTTCTGGTTTTACCAATTTAGAAGAATTAAATCAGAGTGTTAAAGAAATCCAAACCATCTTAGATGAGGGTAATAAAAAAATGGGGGAGTTGACCTCAGCCAAATCTCTTTTGGATAAAGACTTACAGTCCACCGACGACGGCCTTAAGGATATCAAAAGCCAAATTGAAAAAGATATCAAAGATTTAGAAGCTCATTTTAAAATTCCTAAAATAGATGCTAAATCCATAGCTACAGCTCTTTTTAAGCGCTACACTCAACCTTATTTTTCAAAGATAAATCACTATAAATCTCTTTACTCTAAATACGCTCCTCCGAATTTATTAAAAAAAGACAAGGCCGAGCCAGAAGTTCAAATTCAACCTCATCCCAGAGAAAAAGGCATCTCCTATGAATTTGGTAGACAAAATTCCTACCCTTTATTTTGGGCCAAAAAAACCTTAATCACTTCGCATTTTAATTCACAAGCTAATTCGCAATCTGATTCGCAAAATGGCGAAGGTGAAGGTTTTCAGATCGGTAACATCAAAGGACAAATAGATAATATCACTTCTAATCAGGCCCTGATTGGCAAGCCCACTGTTGCTGTTTTTGAAGGGGATTTCCCAGCTCAAGAAATCACGGGGCTTCAGGCCCGCTTGACACTCGATAACACCCAAAAGGATTCACTTATTAACTTGGAATTTAAAATTAAAAGTTACCCCGTTGAAGCGAAGGAATTAATTCAATCCCCTGAGGTCGCTATTGGTTTTAAGAAAGCAGTCGGATCTTTGACCTCGCATCTTAAGCTAGTAAATTATAAAAATGCAGATTTACAATTAAACAACGAATTCACTCATATTGATTACTCCTTATCCGCGCCAAATAAAGAGGTGGAAAGCATTTTAAAAAATGTTTTTCAAGAAGCAACGAGCGCCAACCTTATCGCCTCAGGAAAAGGACTGCTACCCTCTTTTGATTTAGATATTGAATCTAATCTGGGGCAAAAAATTCAAAAAGCCTTTGAAAAAGAAATTCAAGCAAAAATCGAAGAAGCTAAAAGAAAAATCAAACTTTTAGTTGACTCTGAAATTGCAAAACAGAAAGCCCTCATCGAAGCTCAGGTCAATGCTTTTAAAAACCAGTCTGAAGGTGAAATTAAAAAACTTCAAACCCAAGCTGACTCACAAAAGAAAGCAGCTGAAAGCAAAACAGACGAGGCCAAAAAAGATTTTGAACGCCGGCTTGAATCTGAAAAGAAAAAAGCAGAAAATGAAGTGAAAAAAAGATTTGAAGGTGATGCTAAAAAAGCCGCCGAAGAATTAAAAAAGAAGTTAGGATTTTAAAAAAATGATCTCTAGCCCCTCCTCCACTCCTCCCGTTGATACAGATACCCCGCTGAAAGAAGACATTCGTTTGCTGGGTCGCTTGTTAGGAAATGTCCTTAAAGAATTAGAAGGCGATGAAGTCTTTCAAATTGTCGAGACCATTCGACAGACTGCCGTGCGCTTTCGTCGTGAGGACGATACCATAGCCAAGATAAATTTAAATAAACTCCTGAAAAAATTAAGCCGTAACCAAACTTTATCGGTGGTGAGGGCTTTTTCTTATTTCTCTCATTTGGCTAATTTGGCCGAAGACCAACACCGTCATCGTTGCCGTCGCGCCATGATTCTTTCTGGAGCCCCGGCCCAGGCAGGGAGTATTGATTTTGCTTTGACCAAATTGAATAAAGCTCAAGTTCCCTTCTCGCAAATTCAAAGGTTTTTTAGTGACGCCTTGATTTCTCCTGTTCTCACGGCCCATCCTACAGAGGTTCAAAGAAAAAGTATTCTGGATGCTGAACATGAAATTTCCCGACTCTTGGCCCAGAGGAATCAAAGCCTGACCTCTAAAGAATTAGTTGCAAATACTGAAGGCCTTTACTCCCGAATCGCAACCCTTTGGCAAACTCGTATGCTTCGTTATTCCAAACTCACTGTCGCTGATGAAATTGAAAACGCACTTTCCTATTATCGCATCACTTTTTTACGTGAATTGCCAGGACTCTATGAAGATATTGAAGAAGCCATCTATTCCCATTTTCCGCAAAAAAAGAATGTGGGGATAGAACTCGATCGAACTCCCTATGTGCAAATGGGTAGCTGGATTGGTGGGGACCGTGACGGTAATCCTAATGTGAATGCCGGCACCATGCAACATGCCCTCGAACAACAATCGACGACCATTCTTGGTTTTTATTTGGAAGAATCCCATGCCCTGGGGGCAGAGCTTTCAATTTCCACCTTGCTGGTACCTGTGAGTCCTGAATTGCAAGCCCTTGCAGATGCCTCACCTGATACCTCACCTCATCGTATCGACGAGCCTTATCGTCGAGCCTTGGTGGGCATCTATGCCCGCCTTGCCGCAACAGCCAGAGTTCTAGGAACTAAAAATATTTTACGTCAGGAAGTGGCGCCAAAAACTCCCTATGCTTCAGCTTCTGAATTTACTGCTGATTTACAAATCCTCATGGATTCTCTTAAGACCCATCACAGTGCTGTTCTTATTAAACCTCGACTTTCCACTTTAAAGCGAGCTTCTGAAATATTTGGTTTTCATCTGGCCACCTTGGACATGCGCCAAAGTTCAGACGTTCATGAGCGAGTCCTCGCAGATCTTTTTTCTCGCAGCCAGGTGGAACTTCACTATGAAACTTTGACTGAGGAAAAAAAAGTCAGTCTCTTGCTTAATGAACTTTCGTCTCCTCGATTGATCTTCTCTCCTTATATCACTTATTCGGAGGAAACAAGTTCAGAACTCAGCATCCTTCGTACGGCTGGTGAAATTCGTAAGCGCTATGGTCCCAGAGCCATTCGTAATTATATCATTTCACATACGGAAACGGTTTCTGATTTACTCGAAGTCCTTGTCCTACAAAAAGAAGCTGGTTTGCTCCGCTGTCTAAATTCAACTGTTCAAAACTCAGCATCCCAAAATTTTGCATCCCAAGCATCCCAAAACTCGGCTTCCCAAAACGCAGATAAAGAAATTTCAGCAATTCCTCATTCCCTTTGGGAATTAGACCTGATGGTGGTTCCTCTTTTTGAAACTATTCCCGATCTTCGTTGTGCGGCAACAATCATGGAAACTTTTATTAGCCTGCCCACCATTAAATCCATGATCGCCAAGGACCATCTGCAAGAAGTGATGCTGGGTTATTCAGACTCCAATAAAGACGGTGGATTCCTAACATCCAATTGGGAGCTCTATCAGACTGAAATAAAATTAGTTGAAATATTCAATAAGGCCAAACTTAAATTACGCTTATTCCATGGTCGCGGTGGAACCGTGGGTCGCGGCGGCGGCCCCAGCTATGAAGCCATTTTAGCGCAACCGAGTGGGACTGTTAATGGACAAATTCGCTTGACTGAACAAGGTGAAATTATTGCCTCTAAATTTTCCCATCCTGAAATTGGTCGTTTGAATCTAGAAATGTTGGTGGCTGCCACTTTGGAAGCCAGCCTGATCCCTTCAACCAAAAGTGACCAACATAAAAAGAAATTGGTCCAATATGAAAAAATCATGAAAGAGCTCTCTGAAAAGGCTTACAAAGCCTATCGTGATTTGGTTTATGAAACTCCTGGATTTAATGATTATTTTTTTTCAGCCACACCAATTTCTGAAATCGCCGAGCTCAATTTAGGGTCTCGACCGGCCTCCAGAAAATCCACTCGACGCATCGAGGACCTTCGCGCGATTCCCTGGGTTTTCTCCTGGGGACAATGCCGGCTGTTGCTTCCTGGTTGGTATGGCTTTGGAAGTGCTATCAGCTCGTGGTTAGCGGAATCCAAAGACAATCCTTTGCGAAATCAAAAAATCAAAACCCTTCAAGAAATGGCCAAAGAGTGGCCCTTCTTTGCCACCCTCTTATCTAATATGGATATGGTTCTTTCTAAATCAGATCTGGCTATTGCTGCCAAATATTCTGAACTCGTTGAAGATAAAAAATTACGAAAAACTATTTTTACACGGATTGTTCAAGAATATGAAAGAGCCCTTGAAAACCTAGTTTTGATCACTGGTAAGAAAGAACGATTGGCTAACAACCCATCCCTTGCAAAATCGATTAAAAATCGATTTGCCTACCTGGATCCATTGAATCACTTGCAAGTAGAGCTAATCAAACGCTATCGTTCAAAAGACCCCAACGAGCGCAAGCTCGATGAACGCGTCCAACGTGGAATCCATCTGTCCATCAACGGCATTGCCGCTGGGTTAAGGAACACAGGCTAACGAAAGATCCTTTTCAGTGAACTCCCCAAAGTAGGGGATCACCTCCTTGAAGTTTTGTATATCTTCAAACACTGATAATTTTTCCTTAAGAGACCAGAGCTTGACAGCCTCTGCAGAAGTCGATCCTTCCTTGGGGTGGCGATGATCTCCTTGCCTGGATTGAGATCCACACCACTCACTTCTTGCTGAAATTTATTTTCTAAATAGGTTTTCATATCAAGGACAGGAACTTTATCAGACTCGATAAAATCATGAAACTCAAAATCTCTTTTACCTTGGAAAGTCTTTATTTTTGAGCTTCGAGCTGCCAGATCCTCGTATCTTTTAATTCGTTTCTTCATTTCCTTTTTATTATAAGGATCCATCGCCAAGCTTTTTCGTGAAGTATAAAACTCATCCAACTCGACTCGTCTCATTTCTCCTTTTTGTGCCAACAGCTTCGATAGCGGCATCACATGCGATTCAAAATGGGCTTTAAGTACATCTTCAGCTAATTGCCTGGCCTCTTGGAGAATTTTGGTTGTTTCGACTTCAATATATCGCTTTTGTTTTTCACTGAGAGTCTGAAGGTAACTCTCAACATTTTGACCTTGCGGCACCGTCATCCCATATTTTTTACCCATATTAAACTCTAGGACCATTCTCCTTGCCAATTGAGTCGCCCTCTCTAAATCATTCCGATGTCCAGCCGTAAATATTTTATTCTTCATAGCAAGGGATTCAGCAACTCCCCCTCCTACAAGTTTAGCTAAGTTAGCCATTAAAGATTCTCTCGTATTTGATTGTTCCTTTATGTCAAATGATTCAGCGATTCCGGCATAGCGGAGCCAACGATCACCCATTAGCGTCACCCCAGGTGAAATTCCTATATAGCTTGCAATTAAATTGTCGGAATTTAAAATTTGACCCATGATGGAGTGGCCAGCCTCGTGAAAGGCCGTCCGAAGCTGCATTAATTTAGGATTTTCTTCTTCGACTGGAAATACTTTCCCTTTAAGAGCCATCGGAATAGTTTTTCTTTTTGAATTTTCCGATTCAATAACTAATTCAAAGTTAACTTTTGAAAAAGTTGGTTCATCGTTAAACTCACTCTGACCATAAGATTCTTCATTCGCCAACTTGCGAATTTTAACGATAGAATTCATAGGAATCTTATTCGTTAAAAGTTCATCATGAATTCGTTTCATTAATTGAGTATTGATAAAATGCGTGATGGAGGCCCCTTGTTCCCAAATTCTGAAACCATATTTTTCTATCGATTCAATGGTTTTCACATAGTCCTCATGGGTTTCAAATTGCACATTCCAAGTACGAACTCCCTCTTTTTTCTTACTAAATTGTTTGAATGCCTTCACTAAAATGGATTGTACCAAACTTCGAATTGTGGAAGATTTATGCGGACCGAAAAAGTAAATTCGGTCCATGGTGACTCGATTTACAAAACCATCGTAAAATCTTTTATTTAAAAATGATCTTAAAGAACTCTCATTCTTAGTAGAGTTTTCATAGATTCTTCTGGCAGCCTCGTACTGTTCATGCTCCGATATATTCCTTGGAACATCTTTGTACCATTCCTCGCCATGATTTCCAGTCATGACGACTTTAACTTTTCCCATGGACCTTGGTTCATTATCAGAGAATTGATCCACATTGGGTTCCCTTAACAACTCATAAAGTCCTTTTTGTACCTCTGGATTGGCGTTAGAGATTTCATCAAAAATAACTACCATATCCCCATTTCTTCTGCGGTATTCTTTCATAAATTCCGATTCAACAAAATCTCCATTCGGTAATTTACGACCAAAAATAACCTCTTTCAGCTGATCGACATGATGAATTTGACTGAAATCAATAACCAAAGGCCGGCTATTTTCTTTGTAAAGAATCTGATGAAGTGCTACACCCAATTCCGTTTTTCCAGTGGACGAGGATCCTAGAAACATATAGACATCGGCTAATCTTGTATTCTTTTTGGGATCGTTACTAGCCCCTGAATTTTCGCTGTTGCGAATGTCTTTTGCCAAAGCTTCAATGATAGAATCCACGCCTTTGACTCGAGCTTTCAGTTTTTCTTCTAGTCCCATCAATTCATCAATTTTTTTATCTGAAATAGGTTTAGCGAGTTTATCTTTTTTTGTGAGCGGGATAAAAATGTTGCTTCCATCAACGATCAACGACCAGGTAAGATCTTTATTTTGCTGAATAGAAACTTTTACAGATTTTTTTGATGATCCGGAATCAAGTGATGGCGACTTTAATATGAATTCATTTAAAGTGTTTTGAATTAAATCTCTGATTTTTGAATCCAACGGACGGGCCCCATCCTCTGCATTTTGATCGTAGGTAACCAGAAACTCCAAAACACTTTGATCAAAAACAAAGTTCACTGATGGGTAATCATTTTTTTTCTTCCGAGCGTAGTTTTTTTGAACTTGACTGAGTTTATATTTGGCAATGCTTAGTAAGGCTTTTTTCACTAAAGGCCTTAATATAACCAAACCCCTTTTACTCACTCGAGATAGAAACTCCTCTGAGGCCCCACCGTTCTCATTTCCGGGGGTAGGTATTTTTAAATGCTCAAAAACGCTATCTTTTTTGGCTTGGGCGTTCCGCCAATTTTGCATTAATTCGTCCTCACTCAGTGGAGGGCCTACTCTTTTTCCTTTAGAATCCCTTGCGGCAATCCTGTTCATAAGATGATTAGGGTTCACGGGATTTGAACGGGGTATTTAGTTAGATATGAGTCAAAAATTGCCCATTCCATGGCCTTGTGATTTGATTTTGTTACTACGCAATTTCAAATTAAAAGGAGTTCCAAGGAATGGACT
>JAFLCC010000029.1 GCA_017302835.1 Deltaproteobacteria bacterium
TTTAACAAATATCACTGCGACAGATGCGACGAAATTACCCTTGGCTGGTGGTACGATGACTGGGCCTCTGGTGAATAATTCAAACTCTGCTTCGACAGCTCTAGCAGTGACTCAGGCTGGTGCTGGGCATGCGGCGACCTTTATGGGTGGGAATGTAGGGATCGGGACTGCGAGTCCAACAAACTTTGTTCAAATTACTCAACCAAACTCTAGTTCAGGATCAACAATGTCTAAGGCCTTGGAGGTCATTGGTGGCTTGAATTCAAGTGGATTACTTCCTGGGATTGGTGGTGGTGTCTCTTTTGTAGGTGGAAGTGGAATGACAGGTGGCGCTATCAGCTTAACAGGCGGAACTGCTACTGGAACATATCCCGCACCTGGCGCATCGCTCACGTTGAATGGTGGATATTATGCTGGGGGTGGCGGAAGTGCGAACTTGGCTGCGGCCGATTCTTATAATGGCTTTCAAGGAGCTGACGTTTCAGTTTCTGGAGGAAATGGCTCTTCACGTGGCTTTGTACTTTTAAATAAGAATGGTGGAAACGTCGGAGTGGGCACGACGAGCCCGACTTCCCCCCTCCATGCTTATGGCGTCAATGCAGGGACAGGAATATTTCAAGTCGAATCATCAACCTCGGGAGTCGTCTTCAAGGCGGGCTCGTCAACTGGCGCTATGGTACAGATGGTTGGCGGCGGCGGAATAGTTAGTGTTGCCGGAGGGCCAGGAACTGGCCGTCTCAACGTAGGATCGTTGACCTCCAATTCGGTATCACTTGCGATAAATGGGATTGTTGGGCAAACGGCAGACCTTTTCCGCGTTGATACTACAACGGGAACTACGGGAAGTGCATTTAAGATAGATTCCTCAGGCAACGTTGGCATCGGGACGGCAAATCCCACGGCAAAACTTGATGTAAATGGAGAGATAAAAATTGGCAATAGTGCTTCCAGCTGCAACGGTACAAATGAAGGTCAACAACGGTACAATGCGACAAGCAAGGTCATGGAATTTTGCAATGGGACTGCTTGGACATCTTTAAGCGGCGGAACGGTGCCTGCCGGAACATGGTGTGGACATCGCTCTGTCTATTATAGCGGAGCTTCCACGTGGTCCACGCCGACTGCCGGAACTGTTTCAAGCGATTGCAGTGGGTCGACGCTGACAATCAGCGGAACTCAGGCGGCACCGACCTTAGGTGGTTGCCCCGCTGACTATACAGCAACTTTGATCCGGACCGGATATGATGGAACCGACGGATTTCATTATTTTGTCTTAACTTGTCTGAAAAACTAACTGTCGAGGTCGTCGGCAACGTCGGTATAGGAACTACATTGCCACAAACGACACTCCAAGTTGCTGGAATTATTTCACCAGCGGTAGACAATACCACTACTCTTGGTAGTGCGACCTATCGATTCACAACAGTCTATGCGACTAATGGTACAATTAATACTTCGGATCGTCGTGAGAAAAAAGATATCTATGACACCAACTTGGGCTTAGATTTTATTAACAAATTGCGCCCTGTTTCCTACCGCTGGAATACAGGAATTGATAACGATGTTCACTATGGCCTGATTGCCCAAGAAGCAGAACAGGTCATTGATGAGATTGGCAAAGGGGAAAAGACCTCTATTGTCACTCACGATGAAACAACAGATCGTTATGGCGTTAGGTACTCAGAACTCATTTCGCCGCTAATTAAGGCCGTTCAGGAGCTTTTCACTAGGATTATGGGCGTTGAGGCTTATCAAAGCACTCAAGACCGTGAGATTGCTACTGTGAAAATGGAAAATGCAACAATCAAGCAAGAAAACGCTGAACTTAAGGCGCGCCTTGACCAACAAGAAAAAGAATTTGCGACACAAAAAATGGAATTGTCAGCGATTAAAAAGAAACTTGGACTGTGATAAATCCAAAGATTTAGGGCCCCATCGGTAGTCGTATACAGGTGAAGCGTTAAGAGGATGGGTCACTGTTAAAGCTCGTCGCTGCCGCAGCCGCAGGCACAGCCACCGCGCGACCTGAAACGATCGAGCCATTTGCTGGCGAAAATGAGGTGATGATTGGCGCTATTGTATCAACGATGTTTCCCATTGTTACATTCAGACTTGCATGGGCAGGATTTCCAGATGTGTCTTTTGCGATGGCTTTAAATGTGACCACTCCGTCCGGATAAAGCGTCGTATCTAGATTCGTTGAATAGGGAGACACGGTCATCGTGCTGATGAGGGTCGAATTTAGAAAGAGTTCAACCTTACGAATTGCGACATTATCCACAGCACTGATGCTTATTGAAGTAACTCCACTGATTTTTTGAACCAGCAGATGGGGCTAAAAACGAAACGGTTGCGCTTGAGAGTCCAAGACTGGAGCTGCTATGGCAGCGGCAACCTTTCTGGCTGCGTTAATGCGGCCCATTCCATAGAGACCATCCCAGCCAATAGCACCCAGGTCATCGGCATTGGCTTTTAGGATATCCTCCGCTTGATTAGCGCCTAAACCAGGATTCGCAGAAAATATTAAGGCGGCCACCCCTGCCGCAACGGGTGAGGCAAAGGAAGTTCCACTGACATAATGTGACTCAATTTGATCCTACAGTCCTACTTCAACTGATGACGTCAGCTGCCACTTCGGCTTTATTTGCCTAGGCATGGAATATTTCCCTGTCATAATTTGAACATCTAGAATTCGAAACCAAAGTAGCTTAAGGTTGCCAAGTAAATGAAATAACCTTTAGGAGAAAATCATGAAAAATATGACTTTAATTTTGATATCTGCTCTTTCTTTTAGTAAATTCGCACATGCCGATGAACTTCAACAATGTGATACTACCTCTTCTAGCCAAGTTAGCTACGAGAGTGAATCCAGGAAAATTACTTCTATCAGTGGAGAAATTGCACGCGAAGCTTACACATCTTTGCAAGTTACCGAGGAAGCACCAACGGCAGGTACTTTCCCCGAGGATTATTTGGCAAAAGCTATTATCTCTGCAAAGTACTCTGATACAAAAGCATGCTGGAAGATTCAAATTCCTTCATATTTGAATGGAACCTACACAGGCCCTAGCAATTGCCTTTCATATAGTTGCAATCTTATAGAAAAATTTTAATCATTTGTTGAAATCATTTTGTCTGGGCCATGAATTGACCAAGCTCTTGGCGTAAATGTATTTCAGCATAACCATCAAATGATCGTGTCAGAAAAACGTGTTTTAGTTGAAAAATAACCGTAAGGCACGTTGTCAAGATGCCAGCGAACTCTTTCTAAAAGCCATTCCATCGTGTAAAGAGCCGTTCCTTTTTCTGGGCCGAGCACCTCAACAAGAGTCTGTCGCATTCGTGTTGCGACCAACTCAATTTTATTTATTAAAATTGGGTCAATCTCACGAATCTTAACATCAGACTTTAGAAAGCTATTCATTGAGCATTTCCACTTAGCGAGCCACAAGAATAGTAGTAAACATGATGGCATCAGCTATTGAATGGGTTAGCCAGGCCAATTTTATTGATCTAAATATCTGAAATTGTATCGCAATAGCCCCGCCCCACAGCGCCGTAAGAAAAACTCCAATCCATCCTTGTGGGAATGCGCCGCTAAAATGAAGACCACCAAAAAGTATCGCCTGGAAAAGTATAGTAAACCAAGGCGAAAAATCTTTATTTGTCTGCGATTGCAGCAGACCACGGAAATATACTTCTTCTCTAAGTCCATTTACTGCTGCCATCAAGAATACTAAAATAGGCATTGCCCAAATTGGAAGCTCTGGAATTGGCCACTGCTTAGCCACCTCTTTGTTTTCCATAAAGTACCAAAGAAGAACGGCAACTGATGGAATATTTATTATCAAAATTGATAGAATCTGAGATTTTGTAAATGGAACCTTCCAACCAAGAGAGATACTATTTTTCCGATCGAAAAACTTTAGATACAGGAATCCAGCGGCTGCCATTATATAAAAATCAAGTGGCCACTGTAAATACGTTGATTGGGAGCAAATCCAGCTGAGGAAATGGGTAATTGCAACAATCACAGCCAAATTAAGCCCAAGACGAAACTGTGCATGAAAAAAGCAGAGCACACCAAGGACGCAGATTATAATTGCCGCCCGCTCATGCGTTCGCTCGATCCAAAAAAAATACGTAAAAAAGCTGTAGAAAAGTAAAGCTATGACTTGAAAAATTGTCTTCATTTTCGAGAACGTATCATTTGTTTAATTGAATGCTATACCCACTGCTTCAGTTGAAATTCTTCAAAATCGCACCATCACCGCAGAACTCAGGGTATTTTTTTGCTTTTCCAATTAATAATTCAAAGAAGATCCTCAGTGCTCAATTCAGCAAGTTTGCATAAAAATTCACTAGCTTCGTATTCTCCCAATATTGTCTTAACAGCAAGGTCGATCGGATCACCCAGTAACCCAACCCGAATTATGGTGGCCTGTACATTTTTCGACTCGTTTGAAGACTCGCTATCATCCGTAACTAGGTGTTGTTCTTTGAGTTTAGGATAAACAAAGTCCATGAGTTTTAAGTCAATTTTGATCTGATCTGGCAATGACAGACTGGGGTATTTTTCAAGAATACTACGTAAGGGATTATAGCTGGATTTTAGGGAGTTTAAAGCGGTTATTGTGAATTTGTTGAAAAATGAAAATAATCCCGTGGTAAAAACAGCGATCACTCAAAAAATAGTGCATAAAATTATTGTGAAAAGCGATGAAGTGGAAATTTTCTTTTTCGTTGGTGAAAAACATTACTAGCGAGAGCTTGCCATAGCTGGCTCTCGTTTTTTACAAATGGCTATGAGCAGTGATGGGATTAATAAAGACATAGCGCCAGAAAAAAGGCGCACTTCGGCTCTCCCCGTTTTTCATGGGAACCCGAGAACTGCTGAAATTTTAACTTTGAAACCGAACTTTTTTATGACGCTGGTTCAAACAGCTTAAAAATTGGTAGCCCTGTCCCGACAACCTGCAATCTCAGTCAAGTACATGATTTCATTGAAATCACGGTCCATCTAATTTCCCAGGAAAACCTTGATTTGCGGGCTTTTTATGAAAAAGGACTTTCGATAGATGAAGTTGCTGATCGATTTGGGTTACCCTATTCCACCGTGCGACGACAGCTCCTCCGTCAAAAAGCGACGCTCAGAACAAGAAAGTCCGTCAGTTTTTCTATAAATCAACGGCAATCTTTTAAGAATTCAGCGGCTCCACCGTATGGCTTGGGAAATGGCACAATCCGAATTTGAGAGCTTCGAGGAATCAGAAGGTAATATTATCTCATTTGATAATGGCAAAACTTACTACTGGACTTTGCAACTAGAAGATCTGGTTAGTAATTAAAAAATCATAACTGAATTTCTACTCACGGCGGTCCGAACCGCAGAGGATTGGGCAGATTTAGTTTAAAATTATCGCCTAAACCTCAGTATTTGTTAGACTTTAGGCCTAATATTTTTAATATTCATACAATATTGCAAATACTTTGTATGATTGTTAAAATAGTAAAAATGAACAAGCAATTTAGAAAACTACTTAAAAATCGAGCTTCCTTTACCTCAAAAGAAGCAAAAACTTTTGGAATAAGCGCTAGTCAGCTTGCCTACTATGTCAACATTGGAATTCTGGAGCGCATTTCACGGGGGCTCTATAGAAATCCCCGAAATGATCTGCAAGTGCCTACTCCCTGGGAAGACCTAGTTGCTACAGTCAAAAGTATTCCAAAGGGCGTGATTTGTCTGGTATCAGCCCTAAATATTTATGAAATGACGGATGAGTTTTCAAGGGAACATTGGATTGCAGTTCCCAACAACGTTTGGCCAAAAAAAAGAAACCATACAAAAATTATGAGACTAAGCAATATGTCGCTGGGAAAAATAAAAATCAAGCTTGGCAAGGAAAGTGTGTGGATTTTTGATCAAGAAAGAACCGTCATTGATTCCTTCCGTTTTCTATCTAGGGAACTAGCCATCAAAGCCCTAAAAATTTATTTGCAAAAGACACCGACTCATAACCCGAATTTTAAAAAACTATCTCGCTATTCAGAAAAGCTGCGATATGATATATCCCCCTATACTGAGGCTATCACCACATGACAAAATCAATTGAAAGATCCGTTAAAGACCGAGTAAAACAAATTGCTCAAGCACAAAATAAACCCTTTGCCGTTATCTGGCAGAGTGTGATTTTAGAACGCTGGCTAGTTCGGCTGTATAATTCCAAACACCGGGATACTTTTATTTTCAAAGGAGGAATGTGTTTAGATCAATATTTATCCATTCACCGTGAAACTAAGGATTTAGATTTTTTAGCCAAAGGACTTTCCTCAAATCTTGAAAACGTTTCCAAAATTGTTGATGAAATTAATCAATTCGACGCTAATGACGGAATAAAATTTTCATCGGCAAAAGTAAATAGTTTGAACCATCCACATATGAACTATCCCGGATTTGAAATCTCAATGAGAGCCGAACTTGGGCAAACAAGAACTCCGGTAAGAATTGATATCGGCATCGGGGATATAGTAAAACCAGAAAACATCACAATCCAACTTTGTGAAAACAAAGGAAGTCCTCTTTTTGAAAAAGAAATCCAACTTTGGGCTTATCCCGTAGAAACCATTTTTGCTGAAAAACTTGAAACCGCCGTTAAACGGGATGCCTTAAATTCAAGAATGAAAGACTACCATGATTTGATTTTACTGATTCAATCAGAATTGCTGGACACAAGAAAAACTTTGACCGCTGTAAAGCAAACTTTTAAAAACAGAAAAACCGATCTTAAACAAATAGGTCCATTTTCCAAATCACAAATGGACCGCCTTGAAAATTTATGGACCATACACCATAAAAAATCTAATTTCTTAAAAGATGTTTCTATTTCTGCATCATTTAAAGAAGTCTTAGATACCGTCAACGACTATTTATCTAAACGTATTTAAAAGGCCAGGGAATAATTTGAAAATTCCTAGATTGAGATAATTTCTCTAAAAAAATCTCAATTTTGGAATGTGTTAATAATTTCGTCAAAATATGAGACAAATGTAATTTTTAGCTAAAGCTCTGGCAAGTTTGACCGATCCATAACATAAGTATGAAATGTTCAAGGTTACTAGTTATTTTGTTACTTCAATTTATATTTTCGGGCTGCTATATGCATGCCTCCATCACACCTCTTGACGGCAGTTCGGGTGTCCCCTTAGTTCCATTTAGCAAAGTCACTTCGCTTGAAAATGTTTCTGGTTCAAGCAATTACGTTGCTACCGCGGCGAGTGGATTTAAAATCAAACAATCTGCCGGGTTATTAATTAATAAACAGCTCGCTGCCACTCAGAATGGCTACCGAGTTTACTTACACGTTAATGGCCGCATCACCTCTGGAGAGGAATATCAATGAGCTGGTCAATGAAAACCCTTTTCTTTTTATTTACGTTTTTTTTAGCGACAACTAGTTTTGCCAACAACCCTGGCGTGTCTTACCAAGGACGCATTTTTAAACCTGATGGAAATCCTCTTGAAGGAACAACAGTTCAATTTCGCATGCAGGTACGCTCGCCTGGTTCAGAAAACTGTCTGCTTTATGAAGAAGTTCAAACTTTAAATATGGCTGGCTCTTCCGGAGTTTTTGCCCTCACTCTAAATGATGGCACTGGTACAAGACTAGATACAGCGACTTATCAAGTAGACCGCATTTTTGCTAATCGTGAAACGATGACCTTGGATACCACTCGCTGTGCATCGGGCACTACTTACGCACCCAACTCTTCTGATGGGCGTAAACTGGTAGTGTATTTTAAAGATGAAACCATGGCCGCCTATGAGGCGATGCCGCTGATGAATTTAAATTATGTACCACAAGCGATGTATGCCCTCGAAGCACAGAAAGTAGATAAATTTGCGGTGAGCAATATTTTGCGCGCGGTGGATGTTAGTGGCAATCCGGTGGCTGCTCCGGCGCTGAATCCGACTCAGTTAACAAATCTAAATACTCTGCTTGCGACTCCGGCAGCGAATTATGTGCAGACTACCAGTAATGGCAGTGTTGCGCTTCCGGTTGTTGCGGGAAATCCATCCAGCGGTCTTGCTGCTGGGCAAATCTGGTATGACTCTGGATCTAACGTGATGAAATATTACGATGGTGCTGTGAAAACTTTTGGTACTAGTGGCGGTGGTCTTTCCAGTGTGGGGTTGACGCTTCCGGCGATGTTCAGTGTTACTAACTCACCACTGACTGCTAATGGCAGCATCACGGCTACCCTTGCTAATCAGACAGCTAATACTGTTTTCGCAGGACCTGCCTCTGGCGGCCCTGCAGCTCCGACATTTCGTGCACTAGCTTCTACGGATTTACCGATCACTGGCGCTACGGGGACTTTTGTTAATGGCGGTAACAGCTTTGGTGTCGCGGGGAACATCGGTACCAACGATGCATTTGATTTGAACTTGAAAACTAACAATACTACTAAGATGACGATTCTTTCTAATGGGAATGTAGGGATTGGTACGGCGACTCCAACTTCTGCGCTAGATGTGGGAAATGGACAAGTTAAAGCAGGATCTTTCTCCTCTGGCCCAATAGGTCTAACTGTAAATGGCGTTGGACAAAATAATACTTTTCTTAGAGGAATCTCTTCAACCACTGATACGACAGTGCTGATTGGTTCAGCCTCGGGAGGAGTGGGAGGTTACATCAATCTTTGGGATGCGACGATAACACAAACAGTTCGTTTAGCTGGCAGTGGCGATTCTTACTTAAATGGTGGCAACGTCGGGATAGGAACAACGACGCCTTCGAGTGCATTGGAAGTCAGCGGCGATATCACGGTTTCGAAAAATGTTGGTGGTCGAAGTCTGAATATTGCCAACACGAATGTCGACGGCGAAAATGCTACGTCGTTCTACATAAATGGAGCTCATGCAAATGGTGCAACCGCAGCTCAGGGAGGCGGCATTCATATATCTTCAGGTACAGGCAAGCTCACTGGCAACGGCGGCACGCTCGATTTGTCTGCAGGCACTAGCGGCAACGGTGGCGCAGGTGGTCCTGTGAATCTCCTGGGGGGAACCGCTTCGGGTGATTCATCATCGACGGGTGGAGCTGTAAATATACAAGGTGGCTTGGGCAAAACCACCGGAGGTGCGGTGAATATCCTGGGTGGATTCACGAACACCGCCGGATCAAGCAGCCCTGCTGGCAATGTCAACATTACTGGAGGTCTAGCCATTGCTGGAAACAATAATGGTGGCAGCATATTTCTGAATGGCGGCCCAAAATCTGGAACAGGATCCGTTGGAAATATCATAATGGGAAATATAGGTGGCAACGTGGGTATTGGCACGACAACCCCCTCCGCAGCACTTCAGATCGGTGGCAGTGGACGAATATTAGTTCCTAGTGGAGATTCCTCTTCGCCATCCTTTTCTTTTACCGGATCAACAAACACTGGATTGAATTTAGACTCTCCGAATGTCATGAGCTTTGTCGCTGGCGGTTCGGCAGCGCAGATTTTCTTAAATGCATCAACGACTCCAGCCAGCCTGAACGGTTCAGATTCTGGAACTTTTCGTTTGTCATTGACCCCAACGAACTCCAATCCCGCTTATTCCTTTAAAGATGACAACAACACAGGCCTGCAGAATCCGGCAGCTGATACGATCTCGATAGTTACTGGTGGTACAGAACGAGCCCGAATTGATTCCTCTGGCAATGTCGGTATAGGAACTACAGGCCCTTCTACGAAGCTTCATGTTCTTGGCTCTTTAGGTGCCACAATAGCTACTTTTGCTGATGGTGGAGCTACAACTTGCACAGTCACCCCAGCATCAACGGGCTTTGCTTGCTCGTCTGATGAAAGGCTCAAAAAGAACATCGAAACTTTTTCAGATGCCGCTTCTTTAGAAAACATTTTGCAACTTAGAACTGTGACTTATGATTGGAGAAGTGTGGATAATGGACGTCACACGGGATTCATTGCTCAAGAGCTTGAGAAAATCGCTCCAGAATTCGTTAGAACGGGCGAGGATGGCTTTAAGCAAGTAAACTATACTGGGCTGGTGCCTTGGATTACGGGGGCTATAAAAGCGTTTTACGCGGAATTTAAAGCACTCAGTGTTGAGGTAAAAACTTCAGACGAAAACAAATCACGGGAAATTGCTTCCGTAAAATCTGAAGCAAATTCCAGGGCTGATAAACTTGAGGCACAGAACTCAGCGATCAAGCAAGAAAACGCTGAACTTAGGTCGCGTCTTGATCAACAAGAAAAAGAATTAGCGGCAATCAAAAATAAGCTCGGATTATAAAAATAGAAATTGCTTAAAAACTGCCCAAAAACACCCATTTTCTCCAACTGCGAGTCGTAATTCCGTAATGATTACAGCTTGTTAAATATGGAGGCCTCAAAAAAGTGACCAAAAACACCGTGTTTTTTACGGTCACCACCAAAAATTGGTCATTTTGGGTGACTAATTTGATGCCTCCTCCCCTTAAAAGATTTATGGCCTCATCGGTAGTCGTTTATAGGTCAAGCGTTTAGAGGATGGGTCACTTTTTTAGTGTCTCCTCTGCCACAGTCACTCAAAATTTAAATATTGGTGAAAAAAAATGGCACTCTGAAAACATTTTTATATTTTGGCTGCAAAACTCTTAGCAAAAGAGTCTCTGGTGCGCCTTGGTCTTGAGTTAGTCTGCCCAGTTTGTTTGATCACGTTTCGTTACTGCGAGCATTGCTGGCGCGGTCATAAATATTGTAGTCCCGCTTGCAGCCATGAAGGGCGAAAAAGAAATCGTCGAATTACAGAAAAAAAATACTGCTCAACAGATAAAGGAATCTTGAGTCGCCGGAAAAGGCAGAAAAATTTTCGTAGTCGCAAAATACTGGGATTAAAAGTAACTGATCACTCTCCCCAAAGTGATTCCTCTAAAATAAACAGTTCGCAGCTCAACAAAGAGGTTTCAAAAAAGTGTTGCAGCTGTTTGAAATCAATTCAACTGATTACGCCCGGAGGCACGACTGAAGATTCAGAAGAAAAAAACTATTTCTCATTTGTTCGATTTCTCTCAAAGAATGATTGCATTCGTTCTTCCAGTTGATCAGAAATCCATACTTAAAAGTTTTCTGCTCTTTAGGTGTTTTATTAATATTGCGATTAACAATTATATATCACCTTCAAGTTTGATCGGAGCATATGTATGAACAGCGGCAAATGGAATCGAAAACCAAAAAGAATTCTTGAGAGTTCAGAAAAAGAAAATTTCTCTAAAAAACTTGGCTTAGAAGAACCCTATAAAGTGAGTCGGATAAGACCTAAGAAAAAGAAGCGCAAACACCCAGGCTACACACTTATTCCCAAACATCAACATTGGATTTTTAACAGCAATAAAATTAACGGAGGATAAAATGGATAAAACGAAACTAGATCGCCAGATGAAGAAATTTGAAGGTTACTTAATGGTGGATCGTGGCCTAGCGAAAGTCACTGCCAATGGCTATTGCAGAACTGTCAGTATATCGTTACGACGAATGAAAAAATTTGTTCCACAGTACACAAACATAAAAGAACATATCGGCTGGATGTATGATAGAAAATATAGCTACAGTCATGTTGTAAACTCTTCCCTGGGGCTAGAGCATTATACTCGTTTCAAAGGCCAAGCGATAAAACTGGCTCGACCAAAGAAACCAAGAAGACTAATTAAAGATGTTATGACTGAGTCTGAGGTCTCGCGTCTACTTTTGGCTGCCAAAAATATCCGAGTTAAGGCCATGATTTGTTTGCTTGCGTACTCGGGAGTTAGAAATCTAGAATTATGCAACTTGAAGTTAGAGGATATTGATCTCGGTGCAAACCAAGTCACAGTGCGCGACGGAAAGAATCGACAGGATGGAGTTATAAATATTTCCGCAGAGTGTACTCGCGTTCTTATTGATTATTTAAGATCCCATCCTAGAGAAAAGGACCAATTTCTTTTCACAACACTTCTTAAGAACAATCAATTAACCACAGGTGACGTAAGGAAATCACTCAGAACAACCGCATCACGAGCACAAATCGGGCGACGCATATTCCCCCACCTTCTTCGCCATAGTTTAGCTACCAACCTGCTCAATAGAGGGGCTAGCCTCATGATGATCCAACAACAACTTCGACATCGATTTATTGAATCGACCATGATTTATGTGGTTTCCAGACCAATTAGAAATAGATCTGAATATGATTTTCATAAGCCAGCTTATATGTGAGATACAGATTTCCCCTGGTAGAAACAACAGTGTATTTTTTTCTTTTTAAATGTCGCTTAAAAACAATAGGCCTTGTGTCGCAAAGGCTCTTGGCGGTTTTCCGCCAGTTCTTACATAGCCTAAATCATTGATTAAGCATGAATTCTCTGCGTTTCTATACTTCGAATTAGGCAGTCATGAAAAAAATACTCTATCTGTCTACCAATTGAACTACATTACTTTAGTCTAAATGGATTTAAAACGACTGCCATGCTTTTTTATATACTCAAAGGTGTGGTTCTCTTCATGGCACTATACTTGATTAGGAGATATATTGGGGGGTACGATTGCAACACAATATTCTTTTGGTCGATGACGATCTAAATATCAGAAACTCTATGGTGGCTTTTCTTAATGACGAAGGCTTTTCTGTTCGTGCAGTTGAGAGCGGCGAAGAAGCCATTGCCATTATCAGGCAGGGTATTAATCAGTTTTCTTTGGGAATGATAGATTTTCACATGCCGGGGATGAGTGGCCCTGAAGTTATAAAAGAAATTAAAGCGCGAGAACCCAATCTAGCAATTCTAGGTTTTTCTGGCGATGATTCCGTTGAGGCCCACAATCAGTCTTTAGACTCTGGCGCGGTATTTTTTGTTGAAAAAGACATAGGCAACGCCAAACTACTGGGTATTATTCATCGTCTATGTCGTGAAGTTGAAAAGCGAACAAAGCCCGTTGCTTTGTTTACTGAAAATGCAAATAGAAAACTAATCGAGAGTGTTGATATGGTCGGCATTTCGAATGCCCTGGCTGACACCGCCAATCTGATATTGCGTTTTGCCTCGTCCAAAGAAACTGTTCTTATACGTGGAGAAAATGGAACTGGAAAAGAAAAAGTAGCCCGTGCGATCCACAAACATTCTCCGCGAGCATTAATGCCTTTCATCGCTGTCAACTGTGCTAGTATTCCAGAAGCCTTAATTGAATCGGAACTTTTTGGACACGAAAAGGGGGCTTTTACTGGTGCAAACCGAACACGAGTTGGTTTCTTTCAAGCGGCAAATGGTGGAACCATTTTTCTGGATGAAATCGGCGAGTTGCCAATGCATCTTCAGGCGACACTCTTGCGAGTGCTTCAAGAAAAAACAATAATGCCAGTGGGATCAAACATCGCAAAAAAAATTGATTTTCGATTGATTGCCGCAACAAATGCACCCATAGGAAGCATGATTGCAAATAGGCAATTTCGAGAAGACCTTTTTTATCGGCTAAATGTTTTGCCCATCAATCTCAAACCACTGAGAGAACGCCCAGAGGATATCTCCTATTTGGCAGAAATTTTTATCAAAAGAGCAAATCAAGAAGAGCGTAAAAATAAAATTTTGCTTGAGGCTACTGTAGAAGAATTCAAAAAAATGCATTGGAAGGGAAATGTAAGAGAGCTTGAGCATTGTATTAAACATTTGGTCAGCGCATCGGTCGGCGATTACCTAGATTTAAGTATTCTTAAAGATAGAATTTACGTGGCCAATAATACTCAGAAATTATCCGATATCAATTCAATAAAGGCGGTGCGCGAAAATGAAGATAAAATCCTGATCACTGAAACTCTTCAAAAATCAAAATCTATTTCTGGCGCCGCAAGGGCAACGTCCCGAAAGTGGTAGAAATTAAAAAGGGAGCACTCCATAATGATTTAACTTAAACACATAAATCATTAATAACAAAGGAGAACTCCCTAATGCGAAAAAGTAAGCCATCACAAGTAAAA
>JAFLCC010000030.1 GCA_017302835.1 Deltaproteobacteria bacterium
TTGTTTTTTTTCTGCTCTGCCAGCAGAGACCCAACACTTCATATGAAAACCTCCTACAGTTATGGACTGAAGTCAGGCTAACAATTTTTACCAAATACCAAAATGTGGGGAGGTTTGTTGATGTACATTAGGGAGTTCTCCTTTGTTATTAATGATTTATGTGTTTAAGTTAAATCATTATGGAGTGCTCCCTTTTTAATTTCTACCACTTTCGGGACGTTGCCCATCGGGAAACGACATCTATGGAACTAATGCGACGAAACTTTATAACCAACTTTTTTCTTGGGAATCCAAATTCGGCGGTTACCAGTTTGATTTCTTCGTTACATTTTCTCCGGCAACAAAATTACCTAGCCGAACAAGATTGCATCGAATGAATTGGATGTCTGAAAAAGACTACGACTGCGTTAATCTACAGAAATTGTAGACATAAAAAAAGGGGTCTATTCGACCCCTTTCCTATTTCAAAAACCAAAAGTGAAATGTCTTAGTGATGACCACCATGATCGTGTCCACCGTCGAGAGTAACTTTGAAAGACTTAGTCTCTTGAACCCCTTGAGCATCGGTCAAGGTTACACGCACTTCCCATTCACCACCCATAACGAAGTAAACGTTACGAACATTGAAAACTCCAGCAAGTAGGTTTCCATTTGCATCCACGGCGCGTTCAACTTGCGTCGGGGCTGATCCGTGTCCCATGCTTGGCATCCAAAGCACGACTTCGATACTGTCATTAAGCTCTTTCGCCTGATGAGTCTTTGCATCTCTTGCTTCCAAAACCAAAAGGGATTCCTGGACTACAACAGGTGTGGCTTTGAAACTTGCGTGAATATGCAAGGTGTTCTGTTTGTAAGACAAGTGCCCTGCTAATGGCGGATGATCATGACCTTCGTGCGCAGACGCTAAAGATCCGATAAATAGAGCCGTAATTATTGCGGCCGATTTTAAAACTGTTTTCATTTCGATTCTCCTTTTTTTATTTTTTAATTCTTGGAATAACTTTAAAAGGAACTGACAGTTCCTTTTTATTAAACGTAAATGTTAGCTTAACTTCTGACCCCTCTTTGATTTCTGTTTGTGGATCAAAAAACATGAGGTGTTTGCCACCGGGCACAAGTTCTAGAGTTTCACCTGTTTTAATTTTGAACGAATCTGTTTTCTTCATGGCCATGCGACCATTTTCTTCGACGGTCGCGTGGGACTCGACTGCTTTAAAACCATCGGCACTTTTGAAGACTAATTCTAATTCTTCCGCACAATTGTTTTTGATTTTAGCAAATCCACCTGTCGCATTTGATCCCTTAAGGGGCGCAAAAATTCGAGGCTCTGTGAACTCTACTTTTGTTTTCAGATCACAATCTGCTGAAGCCGTCGCCGAGAATGCCGCAATGGCTGCCATTAATAAAATTTTTCTTTTCATAAGTGCTCCTTAATTTTTTTGTATATAGATTCCGATCCCTCTTTCGATCCAGAAATTGAATCAATGACGATGCCATCAGAATCTAGAAAGAAAATTCGATCTGTGTGAGAAATTGAGTAACCTAGATAAGATTTTGGATTTTCTTCAAGCATGTAACTAGCTGGAAAGAGCCCAATCGCTTTATCAATTTGTTCCTTGCTACCACTTAGACCAATAAATGTTGGAAAAAAGTTTGTCGCGTAATCCGCAACCTCATTTGGCTTATCATGGGCCTGATCAACGCTGAGAAAAATAAATCGAGTGTCTTTAAGTTCTTCATCTTTCAACATTCTAAACGCACCGCCCGCGTAGCTGAGAGACATCGGGCACACATCGGGACATTTCGTATATCCGAAGTAAAGTAGATTCAATTTTTTAGTTTCAGATGAAAAGGTCCAATGCTGCCCTCTATAAGTCAGCGTAAAGTCACCGCCAGAAATTGGACCTTTCATCGTCTTCCAAATTGCAATTCCAAAATAGAGCCCCCCAACGATTGCAACAATCGTAAAAATTCGTAGAGAAAAAAGGGCGCTTTTTTGGATATTCACTTTCAATCCAACATCAATACGCGACGATCAAAAGCCATTGGTACCGCAATGAAGTATGATCCTTCACCCGGCTTTGGCATACGCGAAAAGCAAGTGTAATAGTATTTGTCATCCATTGAAGCTTTTCCGGTCTGCTTTCCTTCGATTGGAAATTTCCAAAAACGCTTCAGCGGAGCCGGTAAAGTTGAAGCTTTTGACAATCCTGCAACTGAATACTTCCAAAGTGGCTGACCGTAGAAGCTGACGATGGCTACGTTATTGTCTGAAGTGATGCTGTCAGCTCCTGGGTCCATACCATCAAGTTCCGACACGACAGATTCTGTTTCTAGATCAATCACAACAATTCCACGGAAGGCTGGCTTGTCGCGATCACCAACGAGGCTATAGCTATCCAACGCTGCAAAAGCATAACGACCGGACACTGTGATGCCGTTAACAACGGATTCCAGAGGACGATGTGACAATGCTACAGGGAAGGCCCGAGATACTTTTTTAGTCTTCAGATCAAAGAATGAAATGCCCAAGCGTCCGTGAGCAATCACAAGTTTGTCTTTGTACTGCGCAAAGGCTCTTGGGTGCTCTTCATCTTGATAAGGGCGAGACAGAAGATTGGTATTGTAAGTCGCAAGACGCTTGAACTGACTTAAATCCCACTCTTCGATTCCAGAAAAAGTGAGTACGAATGTTGAGCTTCCGTTTTTAACAACATCGACTACAGAATCCAAAGTTTCAACTTGGTATTCCGTTACGCGATCAATGGGCACAAAACGCAGCAATGATGGTTTTGGCTCGCGAGGTTTAACATTGCTTGTCCAGTAGGTACCGAAACCCGTGTAGACGTTTTCGCTGTCATAACGGATAAAGTTTCCGCAAGCTGACAGATACTCGACAGCTTCTTTGATTTTTTCGGATCTTGGACCAGCTTGAGTCTCGCTTTGAAATGCAAAACTGAAACAAGCAGCGGCGATCAGAAGTATGTTTTTTGTCATGATAGATTCCCCCTTCAAGAGATCATTGGCATTAAGTGTATTTTTTTAGCTTTCTCTGCAAGCTTTGGCGATGAAGACCTAAGTCCTTCGCTGTCTTGCTGATGTTGCCTTCATTTTTAGTTAAAACAAAATCAATGTACTCGTGTTCTACTTCCGAAAGCGAACGACGCTTAAAATCGGCTTCGGGTTTCACGCGTTTTCCATTCAGTGCTTGCTCGATTTCGGAAAACGAAGCGGGCTTTGTTAAGTAATCAACAGCTCCGCGCTTAACGGCTTCGACAGCCGTTGTGATGCTGCCATATCCTGAAAGCACAACCATTTTAATTTCGGGAGTTTTTCTTTTGAGTTCTTCAACCACATCAAGACCGAAGTCTCCGCCTGAAAGTCTTAGATCAAAAACGGCATGGGTGAAAATTTGATCTTTTGGAATATCGCCAATCTGATTCGCAATCGTCGCATCATATCCATGATCTTCAAAATCTCGCTTAAGTCCACGCGCGAGTCTTACGTCGTCTTCTAAAATCAAAATGTGCCTTTTCATTCGCGACCACCGAGCGGTGAACCAACTTGCACCGGCCATCTCAAAGTAACAATAGCTCCGGATGATTTTACTTTATTTGCTATCAAAAGATTCCCACCAAGGCTTTGCGCGAATATCTCGCTGACGTAAAGTCCAAGCCCTGTGCCATTCGGTTTAGTGGTCACAAAAGGTTCACCTTGTCGCCCTAGCACTCGATCACTGAATCCGGGCCCTTCATCTTCGACCGACAATTCGACATCTGACATATTTTCTGTGAGCTTCAAAATAAGTTCACCCTTTGCATTTGATTCATACGCATTATCAAGAAGATTTAAAATCACCTGCGCTAAGTTAATCGGCGATATCAAAAGTGAATTCAAAATCTGATTTTCAATTTTTAGTCGTGCGCCAGCGTGTTCTTCGAGCCAAGACTCAGTTACATCTTTAATGAACTCTTTCATGTTCACAGGTTTCAAATTGTGATCACGCACATCAAGTTGAGAAGCATTCATGGAATGGATAACTGATTCGCAAGATTTAATACTTTCTTTGGCTTCGGAAAGATTCTCTTGGGCCTCCGTCGACCATTTTGCAGTTAGTTCAATTTTTTCAAAAGCTCGTTCAAGTCGATCTAATCGGAGTTTCGCAGCATTCAGTGGGCTTGCAAATTCGTGCGAAAATCCAGCTGCTAAAGCCCCAATTGCTCGCAAACGATCTTGTTTTTCAGATTGGATGCGAGATTGGCTGAGCCTTTCAAAGTGACCTTCCAAATAAGTTCCAAGCGAGCGCATAACAACCCAAACTGAAAACAAAAGTATGTGAGAGACAAAGACAAAAATCCAAAATGTCTGCTGGCCCAACTCCATATTGCTTGTCGCAAATTCGATTTGAAGAGCTATTAAGAACGCATGGCAAAGAACAATAAAGGGCCAAGAGTTGCGTCCGCGGATAAGAACTCCACCAAGCCCTGCATTTAACAAAAATAGCGCCACAAAGGGATTTCCGAAGCCTCCCGAAATAAGTAGCAAGGCCGTGAGTACGGCTAAATCAAAGGCCAATTGAAACCCAATAAAGAGCGGTCCAACGGGCGTCTTGCTTTCAACAAAAATGAGATGAGTTAAAAGGTTAAAGATAAAGAGAAACCCGATGATTCCAATGTAGATCATAATTGTGGTACGATTGAGGGCCCCAAAGATGTAGCCAGGGCCAGCCATACAAAAGAAAAGACCGATCGCGCCCCACCGAAGACGGACAAGCCAGCTAAGTTTTGCGCTCTCGGTGTGTCCTTCTATTCTAGGAAAGCGAAAGAAGTTCGCGATCTCATAGAAAAACGATTCCGCACCGCTTTTATCGCGAGTGCTCGATGCGGGTCGAATCGTCATTAAAAAATTCTGAAGACGTTGAATGGCTGCCACGAAGGACGATATAGCCCAAATTGCCAGGTCTGGCACTGAAAACAGGCTCTATGCAACATCTTGTTGCACTGTGCTTGTAGTCCATTTCAGCTATGAAGAATCATATGAAAAACAAAATCTTAGTTCTATTTGGGCTTGTCTTTTCTTTGGCAGCCTCTGCTGCGCCGCAAACGAAATTTCTTGAAGGCAAAGAACTATTCACGGACTAATTTAGCTCAAATCGCATCGGTACTAATATTGACCAAACGGCAAACGTAACATCAGAAGGAAACTCATCAAATGGAGATGCATCTGCAGCAGCTTTAATCGCGGCCTCATCCAAGCGTTTAAATTGACTTGATTCCGAAATCTCAATTTTTTGAATATGACCGCTTTTTGCAATTTTGAGTTTAACCTTAACTAAGCCAGTCTCTTTCAGAACTCTAGACGCCTTCGGATAGGTTTTGTGGAACTCAATTTTTGACCTTATCCTATCAAGGTAGCTTTGATGAGAATTTGCTTCTTTCGAAACATCAGAAAATCCTTCCGAGATTTGATTTTGATCAGAGAGCTGTTGAATACCCGGGTCACTAGGACTCTGATTTACTAAATCCTGGTCTAAAAGATTCCTCACCTTTAGCGGCTCTATCATTGATTCCGCTCGAAGCCTTTTTTTTGATTCAGAGTCTGATGAATTTTGGCGCGATTCACTACGAACACTTTCTACCACCTCAATATCAAGGGACGTATCAAATGTTTTCTTGTCAGCATTTGAAGTTAATAGAATTGAAAAAATAAGAGTATGAACTCCAAGGCTACACAAAAAGAAGCGGTTGTTTTGTAAAAATGTCCTAACCGAACTTATCAAAAATCACCCACCAACGAAACAATAAAACGACGGCCTTGAAGCGGGCCCCAAATATGAAAATTGTCTAAATGAAAATGACTTCCATGTTTGGCCCATGTCAGTGGGCTATCGCCAGCTCCGGTCTGCGTGTAATCTAAAACATTGGCTATTTGAAAATCAAAATCCCAAAACTTATTCAAATTTCTTTTGAATTGAAGATCCAAGGTAAAATAGGTCGGGGCCGTCTGTCTTTTTTGGTCTCTGTAATAGGTTTCACCGTATGTTGGGCTCATCACATCATCATCTGTGTACGCGATATTATAGTGGTCGCCATACCCATAGGCCGACAAGTCCTGTTCAAACACAACATTCAATTTTTGCACGAACGTCCAATGATCTTCTTCATAGGTTGATTTCAAAGAAAGTCTTCGTTCTTGCGCGGATACAGGCAGTTTGTTTTTATATTCAGATGGGTAATTGAAGAATTCGGCAATTCCTTCGAGTTGATAAGAATGTGTGAGTTTTCGGCCATAACTGACATCAAAAACAGAAACCAAATAATCTTCATTGGAATTCGTGAAAATTGTCGGCAAGCTTTGCGATGCTCGATCAATTCCATAAGCCATATTCTTTAAATTCGTGAAATGAGATGAAAACTCAAAGGCATCATTTTCTCTTTGAGCTACTAAAGCATAGACAAAAGATTCTGCGGTTTCAATTTTTGTGATGTCGACTAAAAAACCGTTATGATCAGTTCCATGCTGACTTTCAAACAAAGTTAAAGGCGACCTATAGCCAATCCCCAAGCCTAGCCTTGAAGTCCAAATCGGACTATGTGTATGTTTATAATAAAGCCTTGGAGCCAACATCGTTTTATCAATATTTTTATTTAATTCGGTCCAATCGACTTTAATATGATCGCCGCGAACCGCCCATGAGACTTCGTTTTTTTCATTAATAGACCAAGTATCTTGAAAATAGATTCCGTTCACAGCATGGACCAGATTGTCTTTTTTAAGACCCATTTGTTCATAAAGAACTAATGAAGTTGAATTCATCTTTTGGGTTTTTAAATCAAAACCAAGATAATATAAATGCGTATCTGTTACGTACTGATACTCAGAATTTAAATAATCAATGGTGTCCTTATTATTGTAGTCATACCCATGCGAATAAATAGCATCCTGCGCTTGTTCAGCGCGAGCCAAATTGAACTTGAGGTTAGAGTTTTCATCAAGTTGTCTTTGGTAGTTCAGAGTCACTTCTTTGCGAAGCAAGGTAATGTTATCAGTGATTTTATCAGTATTGCCAATGTACTTCTTTCGCACATCATAGTTTTCAAAATCACTTGAACCTGCTGTAAGAGAAACAGGTTTACTCAATGTCAAATCACTCGGATTTCCACCAAACGAAGTTAACTTCGCGTAAGTCACTTTAAGATTAAGTTCATCTTTTTCACTTGGACGAAAAGAGGTCTTTATAAGTACGTTTGTGTTTTTCTGATGTGGAGATTCAGTAACTCCATTTTGATCGACATCAAAATTTGCATTATTAGAACTTTGCGCCCCGATAAAAAGGGCAGTATTATCAAAAATTTTTGTTGAAGCACCCAGGTTAACCGAGTACGTCCCATCATGTCCATACATGAGCGTGGTCCGCTTTACAGGTACAAACGGATCAACTGTTATTAGATTAATCGAACCACCAATAGATTCAGGGGCTGTCAGCGATGCCCCTGCTCCACGATAGATATCAATGGATTCAATCCCATCCAAAGGGATTGCTTCAATTCCATAAAAACCTGATACAGTTGAATGTAACGGGACTCCATCAACTAGAATTGTTGTGTGTTCACCTTTAAGCCCATTAATTGAAATACGCTTGGCTCCGCAGAACGCACAAGAGGTTTGGGAATCAATTCCCTTTTCATTGTCGATTGCCTGAGCAAATGTGGTCGCCTTTTTTTCTTGAATAACCGATTTACTCAAGCTTTCAACGCGATTCACTTCTTCTTTTTTAATTTTTCTATTGAGCTTCTGTTTCTTTCCTTCAACAACAATAGTCTCAACTTCACTTGAAGCACCGTTGAGAAAATTATCACTTTCCATCGCAAAGACATACTGTGTGCAAAATGATAATGCCAAAATGACTATGATCGAATTCATTTTTCCAACTATTTTCTTCGCAAATTTCTACAAACATCGTAATGAAAATGGTTTCCATGGAGCCATTTAACATTGAATCCTGATGGTTCACTTGTTAAATAGTCTCCGTTTTCGAAAAACAAAACCATTTCGTCGGCATTTTGCAAACTATAAAGAATGTTAGGCTTGTCTGCCACAGATCCCAATCTAAACGGACCAGCGGAATCGATACCATGAGAAAATCCTCGTGGTAAAACATCCATATAGAAATTTTCAGGAGCTATCTGATCATTTTTATATCCTATATTGTTAACATACAACTTACATGGAGCATTGGTATTCTTGTCTCGGCCTAAATATTCAACTTGTTGAAACTGAGCAAGAAGTGATTCAGTTACAAAAAGAGAGAAAATTAAAATTATAATTTTTTTCATTTATTATTCCTTATTCTATGATTAGTAAGAAGTTATTAACTATTCTTCATGAGCATGAACAGTCATGTTCACGCAGCGATTCGTATGAAAATGGTTTCCGTGAAGCCACTTGAGATTAAATGATTTCACATTTCTAAGATCTAAAGCTTGTGGATCTACGAAAATAGCAATTTGATCCTGCCCATTAGACCCCAATCCAGAAAGAACACCTGGCTTGTTAGCTACTGCTTGTACTGTAAAAGGAGCTGCATGATCACTTCCATGGGCGTAGTTTGTTTCAACAACTGCAAAAAACTGGTCAGCAGTCTGCTCGGGGCCCGTGTATCCAACTTCTGTCACGAAAAGCAAACACTCTTCTTTGGTAATAGAGTCTTGGCCTTCTAAAGCTAATAAGGTATTTTCTGGCCAACCTTCATGATCATCCTCATGATTTTGCTGTGCAAAAGACTGCACACAGATAAAAAGAGTCAACACACTTAATAATTTTAGAAACCTTGCTCCCATTAATACCCCCAATGTAAAGACTACTTAATTAATACATAGTCTTTGTTTGATTTTTGTCTACATGCAACACTGTTGCACTAATGTGTGCGATATATACTGCAACGGTGTTGCATTTGCAAGTAATTTATAGTAAGAAAGATTATGCGGAAAAATGGACTTAACTTCACATTCTTTATATTGCTTATTATACTCTCAATTGGAGCTGAAGCCTCGTTCTATTCAACTTTAAACAACACAGAATATGCTTATGAAGATCTATTGTCAGATTTTGACCTTGTTGTCTTGACGTCAAAAGACTGCCCAGCCTGCAAAAATCTACAGCTCAAGATTCAGAAGTGCAATATCCCTGACAACTTCAAAATAGCTTGGGTTGGCTCTAAAGTTTCTAAATATCAATTTCGTAGAAATAATATTGAAAAAATAAAAACTACCGAAAAAAACATACAAAAACTGACTCAAGTAACTCCAAAAAGTATTTTAAAAGGACACGCTTTCAAAGACGGTGTGTTTGAATGCAATGAACTTGAAAAGGCTATTTAATGAACCAAACAACTCAAAGAGGTCGTCTATGAATAAAGTAACCAAAGAAAAAGCCGAACAAGTTTTAAATCGTTTTTCACTTAAAAAAACTGACTTAAGAATTCATCTCATAGGGTTATTTATAAAAGAAAGAAAATCTTTCTCGCAAGCAGAAATAATCGAAGAACTCGAAAAAGAAGCCGGATCAGTCGACCGTGTTTCAATTTACCGAAACTTGAATCAGCTAAAGACGGCAGGCATTGTTCATGAAATTGAAAACAATAAATATGTCAGCTGCTCTCACGACTGTGAAAAACATGCACATGTGCTTTTGTATTGTCAGTCCTGCGAAAAGCACAATGAAGTTAAAGACCACGAAAAATTAAATTCATTTTTTAAAGCCATGGGAGGCTTTCAATTTTTAAGCGCAAATCGAGCTGTATTTTTAAAAGGAATTTGTCAAGCGTGCGCCAGCTAATTGATAAGGAAAGGCATTAAAATGATAGAAAACAACAAACTTCCCGTAACTGTACTATCAGGATTTCTGGGCGCAGGAAAGACGACACTACTGAATCATATTCTCAATAACCGTGAAGGTTTAAAGGTGGCCGTAATTGTTAACGACATGTCTGAAGTCAATATTGATGAAAAGCTTGTAAAATCTGGCGGAGCCAATCTCAGTCGGACAGAAGAAAAACTTGTCGAGATGAGCAATGGATGCATTTGTTGTACGTTGCGTGAAGATTTGCTCATTGAAATTAAAAAATTAGCTCAAGAAAAAAAGTTCGATTATCTTGTCATCGAATCAACTGGCGTTTCAGAGCCTATGCCAGTTGCTGAAACCTTTCAGTTTGCCGACGAAAATGGAAACAGTCTGTCTGATTTTGCACGATTAGATACTATGGTCACCGTTGTTGATGCCAAGAATTTCTTGAAGGACTACCAACAATCGGAAAGCCTTAAATCAAAGAAAATGGAAGCTTCTGAAGAGGACGAGCGAACCATTACAGATCTTCTTGTGGATCAAGTCGAGTTTGCGGATGTGATTATTCTAAATAAGTTGGATTTAATTTCCGCAGAGGATAAAAACCAACTGACGGCCATTTTAAAATCCTTAAATAGTCAGGCTGAAATTGTCACAACTGAAAAATCTAAAGTTGCTCTTTCTCAAATATTAGATACAAAAAAGTTCGATTTTGAAAAAGCTTAGGCCGCGCCGGGATGGATGGCTGTTTTGCGTGGCGAAGAAAAACCTGAAACCGAAGAGTACGGTGTTTCAAGTTTTGTCTTTCGTGCAAAAAAGCCTTTTCACCCTGAAAGACTTTGGAATTTTATTATGTCTGAAGGAAAAAAATTTCTCAGAGTTAAAGGATTATTCTGGGTAGCCACTCGCCCTGACTTTACAGGACTTTGGGGGCAAGCTGGTCAAGTCGTCATTTTAGAGTGCGCCGGGAAATGGCTTGCGGCTAGCCCAAAAGAGAACTGGCCAACAGATCCAGAAGAACTCGCACTCATCGAAAAAGATTGGACTCCTGAATACGGCGACCGAGGGCAAGAACTGGTCTTCATTGGCCAATCGTTAGCAAAAGAAGAAATGATCAGGAAACTTCAAACTTGTTTGATCTCGGATCAAGAAGACAACGCCGGAGTTCCTTTGTGGAAGACATTTAAAGATCCGCTTCCAGAATGGAAATTTGTTGAAGATGAGCAATATCTACCGAACTGATGCTTAGTTAACTTTGCTTGAGGCTGTTTATATAATTAAACAGCTTTTTTTTGCTTCAACTACAAATGCAACACTGTTGCGTTAGGACATGGAATGTATAAAAAAGATAGACTGAAAATTGACGACACTAAAAAATTGCCAGTAACAGTTTTGTCTGGATTTTTGGGTGCCGGTAAAACAACTTTATTGAATCATGTATTAAAAAACAGAGACGGCTTAAAGGTCGCTGTGATCGTTAACGATATGTCTGAAGTTAATATTGATGGTGGAATTGTAAAAATAAATGAAGTCTCATTATCGCGCACTGAAGAAAAAACGGTCGAGATGAGCAATGGATGCATTTGCTGCACATTGCGTGAAGATCTTCTAAAAGAAATTACCAGACTAGCTGCTGAAAGAAAATTCGACTATCTGCTGATCGAATCAACTGGAATCTCAGAGCCTCTACCTGTCGCTGAAACTTTTCAATTTGAAGATGAAAACGGAAATAGCCTTTCCTCGGTGGCACGATTAGACACTATGCTAACAGTCGTAAGCGTACCTGATTTCTTTAAACAAGTTGCGGAAGCTCAAGAACTTAAAGCCGTCGGAATGCAGATAGGCGATGAAGACGAGCGAACCATTGCCGATTTGCTTATTGAACAGGTCGAATTTGCAGACGTTATTATTCTAAACAAAATTGATCTTTCGACTTCGGCCCAAATTGAAAAAGTAAAAAGATCCATACAAGCCCTGAACCCTCGGGCTGAAATCATCGCGGCGGAAAAAGGGTCTGTACCCTTAGATAAAATTCTTAATACAAACAAATTTAATCTAGAGGTCGCGCAAAGCTCGTCAGGTTGGATGAAAACTCTACGAGGCGAGGAAAAGTCAGAATCAGAGGAATTCGGAATAACCTCATTTGTCTATCGTGCGCGAAAGCCGCTTCATCCAGAAAGGTTCGCACAGTTTTTGGAAAAATCGCCAGAAGGCGTACTTCGTGCAAAAGGATATTTTTGGTTAGCTAGTAGACCCGAAGCTGTTGGGCTTTATCAGCTTGCTGGAAGCTCAGTGTCGTTTTCGGGAATTGGTTACTGGTGGTGCTGTATCGGTGAACGCTTTTGGCCAAATGATAAAGAAGAGCGTAAGAAAATATATGAATTGTGGGACGAGCGATATGGCGATCGCAGACAAGAAATTGTTTTCATCGGCACCGACTTGGATAAGAAATCTATAACTGAAGCGTTTGACAAGGCCTTGCTGACTGATTCCGAAGAAAATATGGGATTAAAAAAATGGCAAAAGTTTGCTGATCCGCTCCCTGCCTTTGAACTTTCTGAAAGGCCACTGAATGCAACTTAATGAAAAATCTCTACAGTCAGAAGATTGGTTAACACAATTCTTATGTCCTGTCGTAACCGAAAGTTTTTGTTTCCAAAAATCTAAGTTTAGTTTGGATGATTTGTTATTAGAAACTAAATCCACAATCGAGATTTCACACTCAATGAAGATTTACCTGTGCTTTGATAATAGAATTTCAAACTCAATTCATGTCTTTGAATTTAGGGGGATGATACTATGAGGATTTTTCAATCACGCAAAGAATGAATATCAGATTTGCTACCTCAATGGTAAACAATATTGGCGGACCTTGAAATATGCCAATGGCAGCTCAACCAACAGAGAGTGGACAGGATCCGGGTTCAAGAACTCAATGAGGATACGAGTTCCCGCATGAGAATTGCTACGGATTCTTCGGGTAAGACGACGAACAGAAGGCCTGAAGTGGAACGCCGCAAATGCTGGGATGAGCTCCAGTACCATATGTCCTCGTGAATGTTTAAGTCCCTATATGGGCAAAGTAGCGGTATGGATAGCGGAGAATTTTTCACGCGCATTGAATTACACAGGTAAACTTATTAGAAAAGATCATCCGAAGTTAAAAACTATTTTGCTCACAGATGCGCTACATGCGACTTTACCATGTTTAAATCTACTTAAGATGTTAAATATTGGATTTATCTTAGGAGTAAAGCCAGGCAGTCATGAGAAGCTATTTGGACAGATGGAAAAATATATTGAATTAAATCAGATGCAGGTTTTTATAGAGGAAGAAGAAATCGGAGATAAAATCAAAAAGAAAGTTATACGTCAATATTGTTGTTGGAATGGGGTTTTATTAAATCACCAAGATACATCAATGACAGTTAATTTTTTAGACTTTACTGAAACCACACAATGGGTGAATACAAAAAAAGAATTACAAGAGAAAATAGTTCACTTCAGTTGGATAACGGATTACTCACTTTATGAATCCAGCTGCAAAACCTTAGCAAGAGCAGGAAGAACGAGATGGAAAATTGAGAATGAGACTTTTAACACGCTGAAAAATCAAGGCTATGAATTTGAGCATAACTATGGACATGGGTATAAAAACTTATCTACGAATTTATCATTACTGATGATGCTTGCATTTTTAATAGATGAATTGCAAGAAATAGGATGCAAACTATTTCAAAAGAATTTGGAAAAATATGGAAGACGACTAGCTATCTGGAGTCGCTTGCAATCAGCGTATTTTATGCTACCTTTTAAAATAAATGGATATCATGAACTATTGAAAATAATTTTAAACCCAGAAGAATATGTTCAAGCGAAAAACTCAAGTTAGTACTGAATTTGATAAATCGTATTCATCAAAAGAACCATAAGAAATATTTATAGATTAAAAATTAGTGGGAACTTTCTAAAATTAGTGGGAAATATGTGGAAAACTAGGTTTAGATAATTTCAACTTTTACTTAAAGTAAGACTTTAAGTTTTAACAGGTCCAGATTTCAATTTAATTCCAAAGTATAAAC
>JAFLCC010000031.1 GCA_017302835.1 Deltaproteobacteria bacterium
AAGGAATAAATAACAAAATTAAAGTTCTCAAGCGCGTCGGCTATACCTATACTAATGAAATGTCCTTCCAAAACAAGATCTTACAGCGCTGTGGACTACTTAACTCTAAAAATATTAACACGAATAAGTGGTTTTGGCATGTAACCTAACCCCATGATTTGTTAGAGAGGGTCCACTGCAAATCAGACAGTGAGACGATTTTTGTCACTTCTGAAAAAGATTTACATTTATTTTTACTGAAAGTGGATCAAAAAAGCCTTCGTCAGGCATCTCTTTTGTAGGAATCGTTAAGAGTGAATTTTAACGTCATAAGATTTGAGGAGCGTTTATGGTAAAGATGTTTATATTTTCGATTTGTTTATCATTCCTTGCAGGAGCACAAGACAACTTAGATTCTGAATGCAGGGTTCAGGCTAAGGAAGCGGCTATAAATACTTATCAATCTTGTGTAAAAGAAGTTCGTTCTCAAAAAATAGATGAGATTAGAAAAGAATATCAAGAAAAACTAACTGAATTAAAAAGTCACTACGACAAAGAATTAAAAAAAATAGTTCCAAGCAAAAATTCAGAAGAAGGAAGTGAGCCAGCTTCTATGGCAATACAATTAAAAAAGGGAACAAAAAAAGATAAAAAACTAACTAAGCAAACGATGAAGTCGCTTCCTGCAAAAAAATCGAAGACGGCAACAGCAGCCTTGCCAGTGCAAAATATCAACACAGAGGAGATGGTGGTGCAAGACAAAGATTTGTCTTCCTCTTTAAACTCTAATGTAAACTCCTCTGAAAACTCAACAGAAACAAGTGATCAAAAATATTTTGAAAATGAATAATTTAGTAATTTTTAAAATCTGGAGTTTGATTTGTTTGGATTTGATTGATAAATCGATCCATAGAATCAATGTTCCATTTTGAGACGCTTTCATGAAGTTTGTGGTTTTCTGGGGTCTCTTTTTCTGAAGAATCTTTTAGAAATTTTTTACAATTTTGGGCAAATTCAATGAGACTGTTCCTTTCTCCGAGCTTAAATAGTTCAAAAAGAGGTTCAGTGTATAAGGAATCGTTGAATGGTCCAAAAGAATTCAATTGAGGAGAGCCTGGCTGTATTTAAATAATCCAAAGCATAGAATTCAACCTTATCCCATTTTTTTTCGGCAATCGCGCGGTCTAATAATTTATCTAAAAAATAAAAAGGCTTGAGCTTTAGGTTAGTATAGAGCTCCTCAATTTTTTCGAACTTCCAGTTTTTATTGTAATTTGAGTCGCGAATTTCTGATTTTTCGAGTTCATTCAGGTTTGGATCATTTTCAAAATTGTCTTTTGTAGTCAGTTTTGGCTTTGTAGAGCATGATGCTATTACAAAAAAGAAGAAAAGGAAGAGAGCTTTCATATGAAGTATTTTTTCTCGTCATCGGTCATGGGTCTCCAGAAACCTTCGGGAAGAGGGCCGAGTTTCAGTTTTCCGATACGAACTCTTTTCAGACCTGTAACTGAAATACCCACAAGCTCACACATCCTGCGAATCTGTCTTTTTTTACCTTCTGTAAGAATAAATCTTAATTGGTCTTGATTTAATCTTTCGACGATGGCTGGCTTTAATTTTTTTTCATCAAGCTCTAGACCTTCTCTTAAAAGTTGCAAGTTTTCTTCCGTAACAATTCCTTTAACACGAACTAGGTATTCTTTTTCAACATGACTGTCTTCGCCAATGATAGCTTTGACTAAACGGCCATCTTGGGTCAGTATCAAAAGCCCTTGAGATTCGATGTCTAAGCGACCGACAACAGCTAAGTTTTTAATTCCATTATCAATGTTTTTCCAAAAAGTGGGTGGCAATAATTTATGGGTGTTTAAAAAAGCTCGATCTGGGGTGATAAGATCAATGGCCGCTTGGTAGTCTTTTTCCGGCATGTTGGAAACGATACCAACAGGTTTATTTAGAATAACTGAAACGAGGTTTTTTTGGCTACGAAGAGCTTCAGAGTCGAGGGTCACTCTGACATTGGGAAAAACTTTGGTTCCCAGGGTGTTTATTCTCTCACCATTAACATAAACCAAACCTCTTTCGATCAGATGATCGGCTTCTCTGCGCGAGCAAAGTCCTTTTTCAGTCATTAATTTTGATAATCTGATGAGGCCAATAGGATTTTCTGTCTTTTCGTTTTTCTGTCTTAGTTTAAAATGGGGGCTTTGTTCCATTCTGGTCTTATAGCCGAAGTTCTACCCAAAGAGAATCCAATTCCTTCAAAACTACCTGATTAACTTGAGCCCATGGGAGTTTTTCTAAATTGTTTAAAATATAGAGTGAAATATTTTCAGTTGTGGGGATGGTTTTTTTAAATTCAGGAATATCAAAATTTAAGTGCCTATGATCAAGAATCTCCTTAATTTTGTGAATTTGAGAGTTCAAAGTGTCTTCGATGTCGTCGAGAGATAAATGAATGGAAGTGTCTATTTTATAGGAGACGATAAGCTTATAGTTGTGCCCATGACCCCATGGTGAAAAACACTTGCCAAATTGAATTGCATTTTCTTTAAATGTCCAAGAGGGTTGATGGTAGAAGTGGGCACAGGAAAACTCAATGGAAGACTCTATAATCATAGTAAATTGATTCCTCCATCAACGACATGAATGGCGCCGGTAGTCCAAGAACTTTGATCACTGGCCAAAAAGAATATGGAATTGGCTATTTCTTCGGGGGTTCCAATTCGTCCTAAGGGCTGCAAAGGGTTATACAAATTAAGAGTTTCTAATTTTTTCTTAGAATCCATTTTGTCAAAACCGTGAATAGGTGTTTCCACAATTCCAGGGGCAATCGCATTACAGCGGATGTTGTATTCAGCTAGCTCTAAGGCTAGGCATTGGGTTAGGCTATTCAGAGAGGCTTTAGAAGCAGAATAAGCTCCGGTTTGTGGGGAGGTTTTTAGTCCAAGAGTGGAAGAGACCATCATAATAGAACCCTTTTTTTGCTTCATAAAAAAAGGAATTACTTTTTGTGTTAAGTAAATCGGGCCCATCAAGTTAACTCTAAAAACATCCATCCATTCGTTAATGGATTGATCCACAAAAGGTTTTCTCTGAAATATCCCTGCATTATTAATTAAAACTTCCAGGGTTAAGCCTTTGTTAGTGATGGTTTTTGATGTCTTTTCAATGGCTTGATCTATTTGATTAAAGTCAGTTAGATCACAAGTTATGATTTCTGAATGGGGTAAAAGATGGTTAACTTCTTGTAATCTCTTTTGTGATCTCGCCAAAAGAAACACGAAATAATTTTCTGAATGAAATTTTTTAGCTGTAGCTAGGCCTATCCCACTGCTGGCTCCGGTAACAATCACACTTTTCAAAACGACCTCTATTCTTTAGTTTGTTGGCCCTAAGAATAGCGCGACATTATGGATTGTCAAATAACCCTTAAGAATTCTAAGACAACTTAAGGGTTATATTCTTTTATTTTAAGAGGCTTTCTTTGCTGACATAAAGTGTTGATATTTTTTATCAAAATCGACGACTTGTTTGCCTTCTTTGTTTATTAAACCGGCTTTGAACCAGTCGAAGTGTTCATTACAAAATCCGGCGCGTTTGCTTTTGGATTTACATCCTTCGGCATTGCATCTGTTGTCTGCCAATGAAATCACGTTGCTCGGCGTGAGCGGCTTGTTTTCTTGTTTTTTTTCTTCTTTTTTCTCTGCCATAGATTTCTCCTTGTATGAGTTAAGGTTTAATTCAATCTTAACAACTAGATCGGATTTAAGTCCTAATCCTTTAGTCTTTTTTTTTCATTAGAGATGGGTTGCTGACTATGGCACTTTTTACAAAGTCAAATTGTTTAAAAGAACGACAAAAAGGAAGTAACGAAGAGCTGAGTCATTTAAGTAACCACAGTCTATTGGATCTAAGTGTTGAATTTACTGATGATGCTCTAGCGATCCGAGGTCTAAATAATTTAAATGATTAAACTTAAAACCTGAAAACTGAGGACGAATAAGATAGGAAAGGTCAAATCTTCCCGTTGGAAAAATATAAAACTCTTTCATAATAAGGTTTAAGCCTTCTGAGCAAAGCTCTTGTTTTTTTTTCATATTCTTTTCTATTTTAAGCTTAGAAATAATTTGATTTAAAGTCTGGTTATTTATCTTAGATAGATTTTCTGGAGATCCCGGCAGAAATATTTTTAAAGCGGCAAAACAGCTAGAAGATTCAAGAGGGACGCCTTTTCTAAAGAACGCAGGCAGATTGGTTTTTAGATGTTGAAGAAAAATTTTATTTTCAATAATTCGGATAGCCACTTTTATATTTAATTTTTCTTGCCATTGATTTTGCATCCATTCGGAAGCTCGCTGATGGTCTTCTCCTCCAGATTGGGAAAGTAAAAATTCAGCTTTTATATTTTTAACTGCTAATTTATCCTCTTTAGTGATGGGTTTATTCTCGGCGTAACATAATTCTTCTTTTCCAGTTAATTTTTTGCTTAGCTGAAAACATCCTGGTTTTCCAGGAGAATTGAAAATTTTTTTAAGTTCTAAGAAAGAAAGCGAGTTGAAAAAAATTTCACGTTGAGGCTTTGAAATTTTTTCTAAGTTAAATCCAAAATAATCAAATCTTAAGATTTCCTGAGAGAAAAAATCCTTTTTGTCTTTCCATTCCTGAATTTGTGAGGTGGGAAGTCTGCGGACCATATCGAGCTCGTTTTTTAAGTAAAGAGGGACCTGTAGGTTGTCCTCTGTTAAGTAAACCCACTGAATGGGAATATCGGTTTTTTGTCCTTGGTAAAAAGAATTTTTTTCAAATAGAATTCTTTGATCTGTTTTTCTATAATCTTTAATTTTGAAAGGACCAGACGTGATAAGAGCCTTGAAATCTTCTATTTTTTTTCCCTCCTTGAGGGGGGCCGTAATCGTTTGAGAAAGTGCAAATTCAAAATCAGAATCGGGTTCCATAAGAAAAAACTCTATAAATTTATTTTTATTTGTAGATTTAATCTTAATGCCTACTTGAGCCCAAGGCAGTTTATCTGATGAGAAATCCTTTGCTCCTTGAATATTATCAAAAAGATCTTTTCTAGGGTAATTATTGGAACCGGTTAATAAGGATTTATATGAATTATAAAAATGATCTGGCGTGATCTCGGTGCCATCACTCCATTTGAGATTTTCTTTAAGCGTGCATCTTAGATGGGTGGCCGTTTTCCATTGACATTTTTTTGCTAGGTCGGGAACTAAACCTTTTTCGTTATCGTAATAAAGTAAGTTACGAAATAAGTTTTGATAAAAAAACTGACCGCTGGAGGTTTTTAAAGATTGGGGATTTAACTCGAAAAATTGCTGATAATAAGGTATTTTAAAACTGGCCCCTTCGGAAGGGGCACTTTGAGAGAATTGAGAAAATAACAAAAGAAAACATAGCAAGGTAATGTTAAACATATTTTAAAGGAAACTACCTGGAAAGTTCAATTTTTGCTATGGTTTGTAATTGCATGTTGCTGGTTCCTTCGTAAATTTGTCCAATTTTGGCGTCTCGCCAAAATTTTTCCACCGGGTATTCTTTAGTAAATCCATTCCCGCCAAATAAATCAATGGCCATAGATGAAATCTTTTCTGCGGCTTTTGAAGCATAATATTTTGCCATAGCCGCGGACTCTACAAAATCAGCACCTGCATCTTTAAGTCTAGCGGCATTGTAGACCATGAGTCTTGCTGCCTCTAAAGAAATCCTCATATCCGCTAATTGAAATTGGACCCCTTGAAACTCGCTGATGGATTTTCCAAATTGCTCTCTGGATTTAACATAATTTAAAGTGGCCTCATAAGCACCTTGGGCAATGCCAATCATTTGAGCGCCGATGCCGATACGACCTTCATTAAGAGTTTCAATGGCTATTTTATAACCTTTGCCAACTTCTCCTAAGATGTTTTTAACGGGAACCTCACAGTTTTCAAACAAAAGCTCGCAAGTTGAGCTCGCACGAATTCCTAACTTGTCTTCCTTCTTGCCAATTTTAAAACCAGGAAATGATTTTTCAACTATAAAGGCAGTGATCCCTTTGTAACCTTTAGAGAGATCTATATTAGCAAAAACAATAAAAACATCGGCAACAGCGGCATTTGTAATCCATAATTTTGTTCCATTTAAAATATACTTGTCACCTTTAAGTTCTGCTTTGAGTTTTAAGGCAAAAGCATCGGAACCACTTGAACTTTCAGATAAAGCATAGGCTCCGATGGAATCTTTAGCTAATTTGGGTAAATATTTTTCTTGAAGGTAAGGGCTGCCCCATTTTAAAAAAGCATTCGTAGTGAGGGTGTTTTGAACATCTACAAGAACAGACACAGAGCCATCAACGCGACCTAATTCTTCAACAGCTAAGCAGGCCATCGTAAAAGTGGAGCCAGAACCTCCCCATTTTTCAGGGGTTTCAATCGCCATTAAACCCATTTCAAAAAATTTTTTAATTAAACTCTCTGGCATCTGAGCGTCCGCATCCATTTGAGTTACAAGGGGTTTGATTTCGCTTTCTGCAAAAGCCCTAACAGCTTCTCTGAAGGCGGATTCATCTTCGGAAAGTAAAGTGAGTGGGGAATGTTTCATTTCAGACATAAGAACCTTTCGTTAAATAAATGCAATATACACTTTATATTAATTTGGAAAACTATGATTTTCCTTTGACTCGATTAGTTGGGAAATTTTAATACTTTCGAAATTTATATCAAAATCTATAATCCAAAAGAGAGCTCCTTATTTTAAGGTCTTAATTTTTTATATGGACATTAAATGAGATTTTAAATAGATTTGTCGGAATGGACATAATGCAGATTATTGCTAATATTTTTTTGATTTTCTTTCCTTTTTTATTCGCGCTTTGCTTTCACGAATTTGCCCATGGTTGGGTGGCGAAACAAAAAGGGGATAGGACCGCCGAAATGATGGGAAGGCTGACCTTGAATCCGTTGGTTCACATGGATATCGTCGGTACCCTCATCCTTCCATTGATCTCCATTTTTTCAATATCTCAGGGAGGTCCTTCGTTCTTTTTTGGCTGGGCAAAACCAGTGCCCGTTTCTATAAGAAACCTTAAAAACCCAAGAAAAGATATGTTTTGGATTGCTTTAGCGGGGCCGCTTTCTAATTTGCTTTTGGCGTTTATCTCTTCCTTTTTTTATGTGTTTGTTATGTTGAAAGTTGATTCTGGCATGCAAGATGTTTTGAAAAAGATTTTTACAATGTTTATAATTACAAATGTGTCCTTGGCAGTTTTTAATATGATCCCCTTGCATCCTTTGGATGGGGGGAAAGTTTTAGCTCGATTTCTTCCCGCACAGATTAATTATAAACTCGAGCAAAACGAACATCTTTCGGGATTGATTTTGCTTTTTATTTTTATGTCGGGACTGGGAGCTATCATTGCTTTTCCCGTACAATGGGTAACCCGAATGTTAATCAATGTGGCCGTTCTTGTTTTAGCACGATAATCAACAAAAATTAAGATAAACATAGGTGGAATATGCAGGCTAATAATAAACAAAATGTCATGAGTGGGGTTCGCGTTACGGGTGAACTTCATGTTGGAAACTATTGGGGAGCCATCAGAAATTGGTTAAAGCTTCAAGATGAGTATCAGTGTTTTTTTGGAATTATGGATTGGCATGGACTTACAACGGCCTATAAAAATTCAAGCGAGACTTCTCATCTGAGTCGAGAAATTTTTGCAGAGGTTTTAGCTTGGGGCTTAGATCCAGAAAAATGCCATTTGTTCGTTCAAAGTAAAGTGCCTGAACACTTAGAGTTATTTATGATTTTTGCGAACTTAACACCCTTGGGTTGGCTGGAGCGGGTTCCCACCTGGAAAGATGCTGAAGAAGAAGCTAAACAAACGGATACTCATAATTTGGGAAGATTAGCTTATCCTGTGCTGCAGGCAGCTGATATTGCTCTTTATGGTGGTTCCTTGGTTCCCGTTGGGCAAGACCAGGTCGCCCATCTAGAAATTACAAGAGAAATTATTCGGAGATTTAACCATCTTTACAAAGCAAGACTGCCAGAGCCAAAACCTTTATTGACTGAGACTCCTTTGTTGCCTGGTTTGGACGGTCGAAAAATGTCTAAAAGCTACGGGAATACACTTCTTCTGACGGAAAAAAATGAAAAATCATTGAAGAAAAAAGTGAACATGATGGTGACTGACCCCCAAAGGGCTTACCGTGAGAATCCAGGTAACCCTGAAATTTGCTCTGTTTACACCTTTCACAAGCTGTACTCTTCTGATGAAGAATTAAAGTGGGTTGTTGGTGGCTGTCGAAGTGCTGGTATTGGTTGTGGGGAATGTAAGGCTAAATTATCTGAGAATATCGAAAAATTGACTTTAAAACCTCGTGAGAAAAAAGCTGAATTGCTCAGCGATACGGTTGCTTTGGATAAAGTCATTCAAGATAATTGTGAAAGGGCGCGACATGTGGCGCAGAAAACACTTGAATCCGTTCGTTATAACATGAAATGGTTATAGAATGAGTCTTGTCGTTCAATTACCAAAATTTGAAGGTCCTTTAGCTTTATTGCTTTATCTTATACGCAAAGATGAGATGGATATTTTTGACATCAAGATCCACGAAATTACCAATCAGTATCTTGAATACATTAAAATAATGAAAGAACTAGACTTGGAATTAGCGGGAGAGTTTGTCGCGATGGCGGCAACGCTTATTCAAATTAAGTCGAGAATGTTGCTGCCACAATATGACGAAAAAGGAGAAGTGGTTGAAAATGAAGATCCACGAAAGGAACTGGTTCAAAAACTTTTAGAGTATCAAAAATATCAAGAGGCGGCCAGACTTCTTTATGAAAGGCCTCTTGTGGGAAGAGAAATGTGGACTCGTGGTTTTCGAGAAAGCCTTGACGAGCCCATGGATGAAATAGAGGTGGAGGACAATGGTCTATTTTCCCTTATTTCTATGTACCGTCTGATCATGAGATCGGCAAAAAAAAGAATCCATCAAGTGACGGCTAAGGCGCAAAGCATTGCTAGCAGAATTTTAGAAATCAAAGAAATGTTAGTCATGGGTCAAAGAAAGACTTTAAATGAGCTCATTCACACCTTAGATGATCAGGCCCGACAGATATTGATCACTTTTTTGAGTCTATTGGAGTTGGGGAAGCTTGGTTTTGTATCCCTTTATCAAAGCGAAAATTATAGTGATATCTGGGTGGAACTTAGAAAGCCTATAGAGGGGGATGCCGTTTCGAGAGTGGAAGAGTATGAAACCCTCAATTCAGAGGAAGTTGCCTCCAAGTTATTCGATGGAACTCATGAAGATGTAGATCACACCAAAGATTCTTCTGAAGTGTTTGTGTTAAAAGATGCAGAAGATAACTCAGATGAAGTCAATGCTGATAATCCATTGTATTCAGAAGAGGAAATGGCTAGTGATGAAGAGATTTTATTAGCAGAAAAAGACGAGACAGATAAAAGAATAGATGAGGGCAGTAATCATGGCTAAGAATAAAACTCTCGAAGAAAATCCAGGTGAGCAACTCTTTCTAGGGCTAGAAGAGCCTACGAAGGATTTTTTTACCGAAGAAGCGGCTTTTGCTTCAGAGGAAAATTCAGAAGCTGTAGACCTTTCAGATGCTGAGGACGCGTTTGCTGATAATCCAGAATTTATTGAAGGCACAGAACTTGAGGAGTTTGAACCCGTAAATATTGAAGATTTAGAGATAGTCGAAGATGAGCATGCTGAATCTATCATAGAATCTATGTTGTTTGCGACAGACAAACCAGTCAGTGTTCATTCCATTAAATTAGTTTTTAAGGGTACCAATGTTAAAGGTGATAAAATACGAAAAATTCTTTCTAAATTAGCACTGGATTATGCCAGTGGCCATCGTGGTATCACATTGGAAGAAGTTCCTGGAGGCTATCAACTCCGAACCAAAATAGAAAATATGAATTTTTTAAAAAGAACCCTAAAGGCGAGGCCGTTTAAGTTATCGGGTCCTGCCCTTGAAGTTTTAGCTATTGTTGCTTACAAGCAGCCTTTAATTAAGCATGAAATTGATGAAATTCGCGGGGTGGAATCAGGTCATTTGTTGAGGGCGCTGATGGAAAAAAACCTCGTTACTTTTGCTGGTAAAAGTGATTTGCCAGGAAAGCCCATGCAGTATGTAACAACGAAAAAATTTCTAGAAATTTTTGGTTTAAGAAACCTCAAAGAATTACCTACCTTAGCTCAAATTGATGAATTACTTCCTGAGGGTATTCATGAGGATGATGATATTAAAAATACAAAACTGAGCTCTATCACAGATTCTATGGCGCAGAATAGAGAAGAAATGTCTTACTCGCAAGGTGAGGAAGAGCTAACAAAGCTGACTGAGGAATTAAGTGAGATCACAACCTCTTCTGATTTTTTTGAAAAAGAAAAACAAAGGCAAAAGGAAAAGAAAGATTTTGAAAAAGCTCAAAATATAAGGGAAGCCTTAGAATTGGGAGAAGAGGTTTCCACGCGCGATAAGAATTGGCTACTTCGCTATGATGAAGCCATTGCTGTGGGAAAGCAGCTCAACGATGCGAGTCCAGAGCCGGCACGTGAACCAGAGCCAGATGAGTCTAGTTCTGTTAACTTTGAGGAAGCTGAAGAAGAGCTTCCTTATATTGCTAGTGACGAGGAGTTAGAGGGCGAAGTCTAACAAGCACAAGCGGAGCTAGCTAAGATGGCTTGTTATGAGACGAAAATCCTGACAAGCATAGGTTTGTCTTTAAAAGATTTCATTTTTATAATAATCTTTACCTATGGGTGGAGCCATTTTTTTATATGTTTCATTTTTATTTCTTTTGATCTCGTGCAATAATTCTCAAGTCAACCCCCTCATTGGAGACTATAAAAGCAGTTGTGATCCAAGTAAGGCTGACTGCAAGCAAACATCAAATGTTTCAATGCCTTCCTTTGAAAGAAAAGATAACTCTGACATTATTCTCTCGAAGTTGGATAATTTATTAGAGCTCAGTGGTAATTGCGATATCAAGCTATCTACAGATAGTGAAATTCAAATTACCATTATCCCTCAAGGGGCGGCATCGACAAATTTAAGTACAGGTTTTATGCCGATTATAGGAATTTCAACCTCAGGTGCAACCCAACAAAAACCTATTGCCAAATGTGAAAAAGGGAAGTGGGCTTTGGCCTTAAACTCTTGCGGCAATGGACTTCAAGCTGCAGGTGTCCATCGAGTTGATTTATTATTGCAGGGAATAGATAGTTCTGGCAGAAAAGTTCCCATTCTTGATGGGACTATTTCAGCTGTAATAAATCGAACGGAACCTTGTTTATAGCAGGGCGTATCGTTGCAGCTCATTTGATTTCTTTAGGTCGATTCACAGCCCTTGTTGACTCAAGGATTCAAATAAAATTCTTCGCAAGTCTTTATTGTTTGCTTGCCCTTTAGGTAGATTTTACGGCGAGTCAAAAGCTTCTCTCTGGCAGCAGGATTTCTTTTTAAGTATTTTACTCGATTAACAAGAAAATATCCAATCAAAGCTCCTTTAAAATTAATTTCAATTTTTCTTGGATCACCAAAAACAAAGGTGTCCTGGCTCTCTTTTGATATAGCGCTAAGAGTTTTTACTAATTCAGCGGCGCTAGCTACTAAAAGCTGTCTTGCAAGAACTGCACTTCCCGCTATCATTGGCATCGAAAAAAGTCTTGTGCGATAGATTTGATCAGCCATCAGTATCCATAATCTATACTATGATCCATAATGATCGCCCTTCAAAATTCCAGGTTCTCGCTCGTATAGATCACCCCGAATATCTACTAACTTATTAAATATTTCGTTTCGTTTCATTAGACCAATTTGCTTTAGGGTGTAGCTCGTTAAGCCCCGAGCATAATTTCTTAATACTTCGTGAATCGTGATAACTGCAGCTAGAAGATCTCCTTGCCTAATACGAATGGCCTCACGAAATATATCATGGGGATAAATAGAATTTTCAGGTTGACTGAGAATCCAATCAACAAGATCTTGGGAGTGAAAAAGGGAATAGTAATGTTGTTGAAGATCTTTCTGTGTACTTGTTCCAACTAAATAGTCAAAAAGTTTTGGATATTCATCTGGATTTGTTCCAATAGTTATTTCAATCTGTGGATACTTTTCAAGAACTTCGGCTATTAAGTTATCCGCAAATGCTTTGGATTTAATTATTATTTTTTCTGAATTAGGCGTCGGGTAATCATGGTAATTGGCCACCAATGTTTCTGAGAAAAAATTAAATAAAATGAAAAATGCAATTAATTTCATACATGAACCTATAGAGGTAGGAATACAATTGCGATGCCAGGGATGTGTAAATGTAAGAAGTTAGGGGATGCTAGATTTTTAAAGGAACATTTTTCGGCTATTAGGTGTTTAATAATTGGGCGAAGATCAGCCTCTTTCTTCTTTTTGTGGGGATAGGGGTTTAATTGGATTCAGGGTCATACTTCCATTGCAGGGCAAAACGGCTGTTTAGGTAGCCAACTTTTTGCATTATTTTAAGCTTAAAATACTCCATGT
>JAFLCC010000032.1 GCA_017302835.1 Deltaproteobacteria bacterium
TTGTTTATACTTTGGAATTAAATTGAAATCTGGACCTGTTAAAACTTAAAGTCTTACTTTAAGTAAAAGTTGAAATTATCTAAACCTAGTTTTCCACATATTTCCCACTAATTTTAGAAAGTTCCCAGGTACGTGGATTTTTCGTTAATTCCAAACTTTAGAACATGGTGTATTTTAAAAATCGACATTCGATAGGACCATTAAATACAAAAATTCTACGACTTGATTTTAATTTCATTTCTAGAATTAAATCTTTATTTCCTGATAAAACCCAGCAATCCCAATTTTTAAAGTGATTCTTCATCGTATAACCTAAATCTCGATAAACATCCTTTAGATTGTCTTCTTCGCCAATTCTGGCACCATAAGGAGGATTTGTTATCATCATTCCTTTTTCTTCCGGAGCTTTTACCACCGCAATCGTTTCTGATTTAAACTGGACAACATGATCAACTCCTGCCAATTTAGCGTTACTTTTTGCTTTTGAGATAACTTGCCGATCGATATCATAACCATATAAATTAAAATCTAAAGATTCTTTTTCGGCATCTAGGGCCTCAGTGACAAGTTTATCCCAAACTTCTTCCTTGTAGTTAAGCCAATTTTGAAATCCAAATTTTTTTCTCAAAGTTCCAGGCGCTATATTTAAGGCCATCATCGCCGCTTCGATTAGAAAAGTTCCAGAACCACACATGGGATCAACTAATGTGCTTTTTTTATCCCAACCAGCAAGTTCAATTAAACCTGCAGCTAAATTCTCTTTTATGGGCGCTTCTCCGACTTCACGTCGGTAACCTCTCTGATATAATCCAGAGCCAGAAGTGTCTAGAGCGACCCAAAAAGTATTTTTAGTTCCCTTCACATGTATTCGTAAATCTGCATTTTTTGAATCAACATTGGGACGGTCACCTTTTTCTTCACGAAATTGGTCCACAATAGCATCTTTGATCTTCATAGTGACAAATCTCTGATCATGTAAAACACAATCATTGATGACAGAATCTATAGCGATAGTTTGATGAGTATGGATATACTTTGTAAAATCGTGTTTTCTAATTTCTGAATAAAGCTGTTCTGGGTCATAGGCAATAAACTCGAGAACAGGCTTGTAAACTCTACTGGCAATTCGGGAAAAAAGATTAGCCTTGTAGCAGCCCTCCCAAGTCGTTTCAAAATAGACGCCACTATTAATTTTTTCGGTTTTATGAAATCCTAAAGATTGAAGCTCCAATTCTAAAACCCCAGACATCTCTTGAGGGCAGGAAGCAAAAAAATCAGCCATATATTCCAATTCTATTACGATAGGGAAACAAATTTAGGTCTCAATATATTTTGGCCCACCCCCACCTTCAGGAGGCGTCCAGTCAATATTTTCAAATGGACACTTAATATCGCACGTTTTGCAATGTATACAGTTAGTGTAATTTATTTTCAATTCTTTTTGATCTGAATATTTTTCAGATGGAATCATTTCATAAACAGCTGCGGGACAAAAGTGAGTGCAAGGAGACTTATATTTAGGTTCACAAACTGATCTACATGTGTCGGAATTTTGAAGCAATAAATGATTGGGTGAGTGCTCATCATGGATGGTTCCAGTCAGATAAACGCTGGATAATTTATCCATAGACAGATGGCCATCTAGCGGGGGAAGTTTAAGTTCCTTATTGTTGCCAGCATTCTCTCCCCAAATTTCCATAACAGTGGCTGTCGTTTTAGCATCTTCATGAACGGGCAATTTATCAAATAAACCCCTTCCTCCGGTTAACTCCTGAAGCGCTAACAAGGGTAAGGACTTAAACATTCCCTTGGAAAGGGTCTGATGAAAATTTCTGACTCTATAAAGCTCCTCTTTAATAAAACTTTGATTTATTTTAAATTCATAATTATTTAATAACTTCTCAGAAGCATCATCTTTTAGGTAGGACTCCAAAGCTACTTCTCCAGCCAGCATCCCTGATTTCATGGAAAGATGAATTCCTTTTAATTTTTGAACATCAACCATGCTAGCGGAATCTCCAACAACCATCCAACCCTCCCCAAATAATTGAGGCATCGAATACCACCCCCCGGCTGGAAGGGTCTTACCTCCATAGGCAAGTACTTTTCCTCCTTTTATGAACTTCTGAACAAAGGGATGAGTTTTTAATTTTTGTAATTCTCTATGGGGATCCAGATAAGGATCTTTCGTGTCTAAATAGGCAACTAACCCCAAAATAATTTTATCTTCGGGCAATGTATAAAGAAAAGTACCACCAATGCTTTTAGATAAAGGGTATCCCATCGTATGAATCACTTGACCGGGAACCACAGAACCTTTTTCACATTGAATGATTTCCTTGACACCTTCTTCAAAAACCTCAGGGTTTTTTCCTTTTCGAAGATTTAGTTTTTTACTCACGGCTTTAAACAAAGAACCTCTAGTGCCTTCGGCAAAAATAGTGATTTTAGATTTTATAATAATACCAGGTTCAAAATTTGTTTTTGGCGTGCCATCCTTATCTCTCCCCTTGTCTCCAGTCCTCACTCCAACGATTTTATTGCCTTCATAGAGGGCTTCTACCGCTGAAAAACCAGGAAAGATATTTATTCCTTGAGCTTCGCACAGCCCTCCTAACCAGCGGTTAAACTTTGAAATGGATAAAATATAATTACCATGATTCTTAAATGGAGGAGGTGTCATTGGAAGTTTTAGAGAAGACGATTCCGTCAAATAATAAACTGAATCGCCAGTTACTGCACTTTCAATTGGGCACTGAAGCTCCAAATAGTTGGGAATAAGTTCTTTGAGAGCTATAGGGTTTAAAACAGCTCCGGAAAGACTATGAGCCCCTATTTCAGAACCTTTTTCAAGTACAATAATCATTGGGGCCTCTTTTCCAGAGACTACAGGATCATTCCCTGATTTAAGTTCATTATATTTTTTCTGAATTTGATAGGCACAACTTAAACCAGCACTTCCACCTCCGACAATCAAGATATCGGTTTCCATTTCTTCATTTTTATAACCTTCAGGTAAAGAAAAAAAATTGTTCATACCTCAGCCTCCAATTAGACAAGTACAATTATTTTTGTCACTAATCACTAATCACCAATCACTAATCACCAATCACTAATCACTAATCACCAATCACTAATTATTCATTACTCATTACAGATTCGTCATCTTCAACAGAGCCTTGAATTTTTCGAGTTGGTTCAACAACTACTGGCAATAACTTTAAGGAAGATTCATCCTTTCCGCCCAAGTAGGTTTTATTTCTAACAATTAATGAGTATTCCTCATAGGTTGCTAAACTCATTTCTGCAGCAAATGAAAAATTACTAAAAACAAAAATAATAACAAAAAGTTTTACCATTTAAATTCCTTGTTTATTCAGCCTATTTTATCTTAAGACTAAAAAATGATTTAGACAACACTCTGTTTCTTCTATGTTGAACCATTGGAATTTGCTCTCTTACCTGTGTTATTTTATCTCTTTCTAAAGAAAAAATTTGAATGTTGTTTGGTTTGTTCAAGTCTACTTCGATTCGTCCCCACGGATCAACGATCAGTGAATGACCATAGGTCTCTCTGCTCAATCCTTTATACATTTTTGACTTGTGGATTCCGCTTTGAGCACTCGAAATAACATAACATTGGTTCTCAATAGCACGGGCTCGATTTAAAATATGCCAATGGCATTCACCCGTTTTTTTTAAAAAAGCTGCTGGAATTAAAATAACATCTACTTTTTTTTCAAAATACTTAAGATAAAGTTCTGAAAATCTAATGTCATAACATATAGATTGACCAAACTTCCAATTTTGATAGGTAAAAATAGATGGAACCGTTCCTGGAGTATAAACATCAGATTCTTTTATTGGGTCGTGTCCCTTTAGCTTTATATCAAATAAATGAATTTTCGAATAAGAAACGGTGAGTCTACCGGCTGAATCAAATAACAATGAAGAGTTATAATTTTTATTATTTAAATTGAAAGAAACTGATCCCAAATGAATTGTCATTTTATTAATTGCCGCTAATTTCTGAATCTTTTTAATGATCACTGAGTCCTTTTGAAAACTAACAATTTCAGTTCTTTCTTTAACTCTCATAAAAAGACAATTTTCAGGAAAAAAAATTATTTTAGCTTTTTTAGCTTTTGCTTGTAATGTCAATTTTTCAATGATTCTAAAATTTTCATCTACATTGTCGATTGAAGTTATAGATGCCACAGCAACTTTTAATTTATCCATCTTTTCTTTACCCTTCTTTCTAGAAGTTTCACAGAAAGAATAAAATCCAAATTATAAAATTCTTTCGCATCTCAATGAAAGAATTGATTTATTTAACACTTCATTTCGATCTAACTTTAAAATAGCTCTATTATTTTTTGCTTCTTCAGAATCATTAGCAAAATCTACTCCTAACTTTGTAAATGGAACTGAATTTATAATATTTGTTACTAATTCCTCGTACTCTTCTTTAGGCAACCGTTCCTCTAGGGCTTTTTTTACTTTACAAAAAACAAGAGTATTGGCGTCGGAAAACCAATTTGTCTTTGCATCTTTAGGAACTTCGTCTCCCCAAGCCAGAAGACTTGCTATTAAGAAAAATCTTTTGAAAATATCAAGAACATCTTTTTCAAGAAAAAGTTCACCTAAACACTGCTCCTCAATTTGATTTAAATTCATCGACATTTGATTTATCAATTCAAAGTAATCTATACAACTTCCATTAGATTTTCCCTCGCGACAATATTCAACCGCCTTCTTAATTTTTGGTGGAATAACATTTTTTTGTTCACGGTATCCATAAATTTTTCCACGAAGTGATCTTTTATAGGAATCTATTTGATCTTTGCAAATACTAGGTGGGGGAGCATAAAAAAAGAAAAAAATGGTCCCCAAAAAAATGACTATAAAGGGTATCAATTTAGAACTCATATCTACTTTTATTTTCATCTCTTAATCCTAATTTATTCTCTTCTGAAAAAACAAGAACCAATACCATCAATTGATAGTCGCATATCAGCTGATATGATTTTTTTATATTAAAAATTTGACAATACATTAGAAAGATTTTAAACAACAACAAGCATTGTAGTCGGGGAGTAGCGCAGTTTGGTAGCGTACCTGCCTTGGGAGCAGGTGGTCGCAGGTTCAAATCCTGTCTCCCCGACCAATTTTCCTTTTTTGGAAAGCTGGTTAAGACCTTGAAAACCCAAAAGAATTCAATTTTACCAGGTCCAACAAAAAGGGCTCTAAGATTCTTGGGTTCTACGGTTCTTGTCATTTAGTAAGGGCCTTTTTTAAAACCCAAATCGGTGGATAAACCGAGTCAAATTTCGATTTTTTCTATTTTATTTTTTTTAAATTTTATTCCCTGCCGTGAAAAACGGTGGAAGGCCTAGTCATGCCCAAAATTCTGACTTCTTACCTCATAGATGAGTGGACTTACGGGTGGCGTGCTCATCGTCAGGGCCACACGAGTGGTGTTGAGACAACAGAGTCCACTAAACTCCTCGAAGAGTTGGGTGTAGTTGGTAAAAGCGTTTACGTGGTTCGAACCCCTGTCCACCAAATTTCAAATCTTTTTTTTCTAAAAAGTATTTTACTATATAGGTTCGCATAAATAACAAGACATAATTCATAAAAAATGGGCCATATATCCAGAAATTGATTTTGGATTTTTTTGAATTTTTTCAAACACATCAGTTAATGTTTCTTGGATTTCTTCTTCATTTTCAAAGAGTTTATTTTGTGTAGCTTCCTTTCTAGTATACTTCCACAAATGCTCAGCTGCATTGAGTTCTGGGCAATAGGGTGGTAAATTGTAAACCTCAATCCAGTTACGATTTTCTTTAAACCATTGCCATACTTCTGAGCTTTTGTGGTAAGAAGCATTATCTTGGAAATAGTGAATTTTTCTATTTTTATCAAATAATTCCGTAGACATATATTCCAGGAAACCTATATAGGACATGACGTTGAAGACGTCTCCTATCCCATAAATAAACTCTGACGAAAGTACATCCATACAGCCGAAAACTTTTACAGATTTTCTTTGTCCCGTGACAGGTACTAAGGGTTGGCATCCTTTTCTGGACCAAGTTCTGTGAAGTGTTGAGTCTTGCCGGAAGCTAGCTTCATCTACATATACTAATCGTCATCCTCCATGTTGTACTTTTTTTTTATTTCTGGGTAAGTCTCTTTAAGCCACTTCTGTCTCTTTTCCTCATCTGCATTGGCTAAGAGTCTCTTTGGACTTTGAACTGAAAATCCAAAATCTTGAAGAAGTTTCCACACATGCCCTAGGGTAATTAAATGAAAAATAAAATTGAATTTAATGGTTACATTTTGAATGGAAGCGTATCGTCAGCACGAAGCCAATGCGGAAAGAAGAACTGCGCTTGTAAAGCCAAAAAGCCAAAACTACATGGCACCTATTATCGTTGGACGGGAATAATTGCCGGCAAAAGAACCACAAAGACGATCACGCCAGAAATGGCTATAGAATGTAGAACCAGAATAAAAAACTACAAGAAATTAAAAAAACAGTTGGATCTCATACTAGAACAAGCCCTTAAGGAGGCCCTTTGGACAACTGACTTCAATAGGTAGGATACTGAAAAGTTTTAGTGACGGTGTCGCGGACTATTTGTGGGTAATAGTAAGCTGTAGAAGTTTAGATCTGATCTGACACATCTCGGATAGCGAGAATGTGGAAAACTCAGTTACCCTTTTGTTTAGCTAAAAACAAACAAGATCAAAACGATCTAGAAAAGGTAACTGAATTTATGCAA
>JAFLCC010000033.1 GCA_017302835.1 Deltaproteobacteria bacterium
AAGGCTAGGGCGTTTAAAAGCTGTTTCTGCTTTCTCTCCTAAGTATTCCCCGGCGGGTTGGGGCCCCTGTATTAACAAATCAACCACCAAGCCTTATGTTCCGCGCTCACCACGATTCTGTTTACTGACAAGCTTAGACCAGATCATGCCGATGGAACCAAAGCTTGGTCGATGAATTTTTTTGGGGTACTTTCACAGCAAGATACCTGTAGTAGTTCGCAATGGGGCTTTAAAGAGCCAGGTGTGAAGTTCATGGAAATGGTCAACTATTCTGGTGGCGTCAAAGGGTCATTGTGTGGCAATGATTTGTACCGTTCGGTTTCAAGTATTAAAGCACGAATAATTCAAATCCTCACAGACTACAACCTAGATCGCAAGCCAAGAATTGATACCATTCGTGTCTATGTTGCTGGAAAAGAAATTGCGAAAGATGATGTAAATGGTTGGTCTTATATAGCTAGTAGTAATTTGATTCGATTCAACGGAACTTCGGTCCCAAATGCCGAAGAAGGTATTCGTGTCGACTTCCTTCCTGAAGAGGCAAATTAAGGAATTTCAAAAATCCAGGCCTTGATCGTCTCTAACTGCTCGGCTGTTAAGCCGGGCAAGTCCTTAGGCATATTTCGCTGTGCAGACGGATTCTTATCAACAGATCCCTTCATAGAATGCCACAGCGGAGACTCTTCCAAATTCTTTTGCTTAACTAACTGAATGTTTTTTGTATAGGCAGACGCAGTTGTAAAACCTGCTTCAGGTAGGCTGATCCATGTTGTGTGGCATTTAAAACACGATTTTTTCATAATGGTGCGCACGCTTGGAAACAATGCGGACTCATTACTCCAGGCCAAATAGTCGGGCATACTACTGCTCGTTTTTGTTCGAATATTATATTGAGCTGCCATTTGGCGTGAAATTACATTGATCTCGCCGGGCTCCATAGCTCGATTTAAAATAATGGCTTCTTGGATATTTGTTAAAGATAAACTGCTTTCCAAATAGCTAAAATTAATGGGCGTGCCAGTTTGTTTTATTGATAGAGTTTGATATTCACCATTTACCATCAGTAGAATATTTTGCGGATCTTTTCCTGCCCGAGCGGCAATAACCAAAGGCTGATTGGCGTTCACGGAAAAGCTGACTTCAGAATAGTTATTTTCAGGTGCTTCATGAACTAATCTGACAGAATTACTTTGAACAGTTATTTTTAAAACTTGATCTTTGTCCACAATCAGCGATAACGCCGCATTGGATCGTCTGTTGGTAACTACAAAAAAAGAAGTCGTGTTGTCAGCAAAAAACAATGCTGCTGACGAGTTCACTGTTGAGTCGAATAGGATTTCGTTTTTTGCCATCAAAAGATCATAGTTGTACATAGAGTCCCAGTACGATTGCAATTCAGTTTGCTCTACAATAGTGCGGGCATATTCAGAGCCATACTTAAACTCATCAAGTGGTTGGAATTCGCCACCGCAATTTTGAAAACCGATCATGACCGAAATCGTTAGTAATGGTGCTGTCCATTTCAAGTTTATTTTACTTCGTATTTTCTTTAATCGCGTCTTCATAGTAATTGCCACTCCGGGGATTCGCAGGTGACAAGCAGAAGACCGCGCCAAATGTCTTTAGCAGTCTCGTTTTTGGCTTTTAAGTCAGTTTGCAATTGCAGCAACGTTTGAGTGAAATATGGAGGCACTTCGTTTGTGCGATAAAAGAGTTCATAAATAGGTCGGATATTTAATGACGTCGCATCGGGTAGGGTATTTATATCCAAATTGGCTTTTTCTAATGCGATTTTGAGTCCATCTGTAGTTCCTAAAAGTTCCTCGCACAATTGAATTTTAAATGATTCCCGAACGGCGTTTGGATCACCATGAATTGGTAAATTGGCGCCATTGGAATCATTTCCACAATCAATCAACGAGAGGCTATCATTTACGTCACAGCCACCACCCAGCTGGGCACCTCGTTTTTCTGCCCAGTTAAAAGTTAAAGAATCAAGTTGCGGCGCTTTTGTTCCATTTTCTGCGGTGAAAATATCGGTAAAAATGCTGATCATATATCGGCGATTCCCGATCCGTATCTGTTTACTTGGCGGGGCCAGTTCTGTATCGACTACATGATTTGGATCTGGTTCCGCAACGCTTAGAAGACGTGCAGAGCTTGAACCATCGTTAGGATCTGCAAACTGCGAACAGTTTTGAAAAAGAAATACAGGGCTTACCACTACAATTAAGGTAAGGCCTGAATATTTAATAAAAGGAATTATCTTAGTCAGCCGTTTCAACGATAGCTCCTTTACCAAATTCGTACTCTAGTTTGCCATCTTTGAGTTTAACCAATGGGGCCGCCAAATTTGCGTAGGATAGTAGGCATTGAACGCGAATACGTTCGTGTGCGAACCCGTTGCATGCATGTCTAAAATTAGCTCTAGATTAGCGGCGCCTACCGGTGCTTTGTAGCCATTAGAAGATTCAACCCTAGGAACAAAAAAATTGTTTAAAGACGTTGCCATTATTTCTACGGATTGAGCTAAATTTTCATTGATTACATATTCTGCCATTGCCAAGCCCTCAGCATACACACCGATAAAAGCACTTGCTAGTGCATTTCTCATGTCATAGTCGGGACCAAATAAATAGACATCTTTAGATTGTATACCCCAATTAAATCGCTCGCCACCAACACCATTTAAAATCAGGTCGCTACTGGCTACAATCGGGTTCATGCTAATGGAATCAACATCAAGACTTCGAACAGCGTCAGCCACTATTCGTTGATACCGAGGCAACGCTTCTTGCATATAAGCATCTAAGTTTCCAATACCTTTTTTCATTAGCGCTTCCGCATTGGAAAGGCTCGCGTTTAAAATTTTGGAAGCGGCATTTGTTCCGGAGCCCTTGGAAGCCAAATTTCGTTTTGCTTTGTCAAAGGCGTCAGTATTTCGTTCTTTTAATGAACGCGCGTCCGTTGACGTTGGCTTACCGAATCCGACAAGAAGAGTTTTGAGTGAATCGTTGATGGGTAAAACATTTACAGCTTTGCCTTTTTGAGAAATGAACGAGGTGAAGGCACCGCGCGCAGGTGACTGAACGGCTTCGAAAATTTTCGACGAATTATCAGCGACTAGACCGGTTAAGCTAGGCACACCTCCGAGTGGAGCCATTTGTTTGGCTGAGTTTGCGGAGTGGCCGTCTGCGCCTGTTCCGTATCCTCGAATAACTAACATGTTGTCGAGTAATTTTGAAATACTTGAATTTCCATTTGATAATTGAACATTTTGACTGAAAAGATGAGGCACGAGCATATTGTTATAGGAATGGTACTTTACGGCCACTCCCGAAATTGATCCGTTCGAGTAAGAATAGGAATTTCCAGTCATAGAGTTGTATTGAAGTTCGCCATCTGAGTTACTCGTTTTAAGCCAATGGTCGAACATATAGCGCATCGGCGCACCAGGCATCATAACATTGATATAATTGCGTGCAGTAGACTGAGCCGTTGCTTCGGCCATTGCCCGTGTTGTAAAATCATTAGCCAATGTCGTTAAGAACGCATCTAAAAATAGAGGAGACATGGCAAATGATGAATTTTTTAAAAAGTGTCGACGCTTCAAATTTCCCCCAAAAAACTAAATCTTAAAATTCTTCGCGTCTATAATAGTCTGACGCGATAATTCGTTTGATCAAGTTTTTCAACGACTGATCACGTTGAAGATCTGCCCCCAGACTTTCAACGAACTCTCTGTTTTTAATATGATCTGTTGTTAATATACGATTCATTTCAGCATAGCGCGGATCTTTTTTATCATAGAGTGGAACTTGAATTCCGGTTAGGAATTCAAAGTATCGTTTAGCTGCACAAGAATAAAAATCCTGAGTCTGTGTAATTACGTTCCCAAGGTCGTCAATTGAATTCAAATTTCGATCCAGAAGTTCGCCATTAAACAGACGAGTAAAAAATTTTCCAGTTGATTTTTTAATGTGAAATTCAGGATCGTCAACGTGAATCCATTCGGCTACTGATGCTTTCTCCTGACGATACTGCGCTAACAGGATTGGAATTTTTGAATGAATTCGTTCTTGGTTATTTCCACTATCGATAACAAAGAATGCTGACGAGCCCGTTGTTAAGTTTCTGGCTACGTTTGCCGCTTGGTCCATCGTTGCATGACACTGAACGCAGCTGGCTGATTTTCTAAATGGAGTTGCCGAATTTGTGACTACAAGATTTTGAATATCGCTCTCTCGTAACGTGGGCAAAGTAGCACACATAAAAGTTTCCATCATAGATTTAACCCAGCGACGCGGAAGTTTTGTAGTACCATTACTTTTTAGTCCGCGCCCATGGCCGTAGTTCATAAGGAAATAGGACGGTAGACCGATGATGCCACCACCATGATTGCGAAAAAAATTATAGGAGTATTCTAAATTAGGTTCTTTGTCTCCAGGGCGATTGGCTCCCAGGGGTTCCATGCTGAGATTACGTACGGCAAAAGAATCCGTTTGCAATTGAATGCCCACTAATGAGCCCACGGCAACGAGGGGGGCTTTTACAAAATCTTCGGCCGGTCTGGCTTCGGCATTTCCTGTGTGCCCGGCGCCGATGGATTGGAATAGTATTGTATTGTCATTCCACAGTGGATTTTCTCCAAGCACCGTACGGGACGGCGTTCGCGTTCCAAAATCACGACCAATCACAGCGCGTATGCGAACGAAATCTTCTACGCGGACGGCTTTCAATCGTTCATTGCCCTTTAAAATGTCGGAATAATGTCCATTGCTAAAAAGGGCCCGAGTCAGAAAATAAGCCTGTTCATGAGCATCGTAAACGTCGGTACTGCCGCGATTCAGTTCTTCGTTGTAGTCTTGAATTTGGTTCATGGCATTGGCACTGAACCACGTGTTGTGAAATTCTGAAAATGTTCTTAGGACCTTTTGTTGAACAGAGCCAATCGCAGAACTGGATTTTTTTATCAGGCCTTGGTTATCAAGAGTAGCTTCATTTAATAGATTCATGCAGGCATCCACCGCCTTTAGTTGGCCCACTTTGATTTCAGCCAGGACGGAATCCTTTAGCGGAATCGGGGCTTGAACTAACTGCATGTAACAACGACGGTATAATCTTTGTTCGGACACATTGGCCGAATTCGCCAATCCATGTGGTGCGGATAAAAAAAACAATATCAATATACTGATATATTTCACGTGTTGTCCCTTAGAACTGTTTCGGCCAAAATACTGTGTCCCCAGAGTCTATATCTATTTGGAATTGAATCCAATCCCCATTGAGATCTTCAATTTCTGGTCCTTGTATTGGAATAGGAAAGTGTTTCATCTTGAGGCAGATGTTTGTATAAAGTCTTTGGTAGAGGAATTAGAAAATTTAATAGGTGTCGACTGATTGGACGTCTGGCTGGACTATCTAGACACCCATATTTATTTAGATGGATAGGATTATAAAAATATGTAATCAGGACAGATGTTAAGAAAGGCAGACGAATATCCGCCTTTCTATATTTCTTTAAACAAAATCCGCTAGGATTTCATTCCATTGCGCTTTAGTTGGTCTGAGTTCTTTTTCGTTTAGGAATGCGAGTGAACCGTCGACCATATTTAGTGTGTCGTTTAAAGATTCTGATTTTGAGTCAATGTAGAATAAGCCGGTGAGTATTTCATTCGATTTTTTACTTTCATTTAATAATCTCATCGCGGCATAGCGGTCGGTGATATCCAGTTCTTGTTTCGCTAATTTTTTAAGGCTAGGGCGTTTAAAAGCTGTTTCTGCTTTCTCTCCTAAGTATTCCCCGGCGGGTTGGGGCCCCTGTATTAACAAATCAACCACCAAGCCTTATGTTCCGCGCTCACCACGATTCTGTTTA
>JAFLCC010000034.1 GCA_017302835.1 Deltaproteobacteria bacterium
TAAACTTGAAAAAGTAGACATGATTCAACAACTAGAACTTGACTTGTATGCAGCTTAGAAAATAAAAATAAAAAATCATTCTGGAGTATTTCTAAAAAGTTTCTACCAGAAACGGGACGCCATCCTTCGCGACAAAGCCACTGAGCAAATGTTGGTTGCGGCATTCCAATTAGTAGCGGGATCCACAGTGAAATCGTCGACTTTGAAGGGAAGATCATTTTAGTACTTTTGCATACGGCTCACACTCTATCATGGTCGCATTGCAAAATCGCATTTCTTGAATATCGAAGATCTTTTTGCTCCTAAGTTTGCCAAGTATTTTTACGGTGGAGCTTGTTCCTGGCGTTAAATTATCAATTAAGTAATCGATCATTTCTCTTTTTTCCTTGGGTACCGCCAAGCAAATCCAATCATTGTTGGTGTAAATGCAGGGGCCAGAAGTGGAATCGCCAATTGATCCGCAGTGAGCTTCTAGAACGCCTCGATCAGCGTTGTATTTCTTAACTTCGCATTTCAAAACAACAGATTTCCCAATGTACTTTTCCGGCGTTGCCTGAAGACGTCGATACGTAACTTCCACAGGACCATCGATAACCACTTTGTCGATATGTACAATGCCGCCATCCTTTTTACACTTCTCTACGTCTGGGTATATAATCACTTCTGTTTCTGCCTTGCATTTTAAGCTAATTTTGTCAGCGGTCTCGGCCGATTTCTCACAACCTATTAGTTTGTATTCTGGCTGCTTTGCAATCGAATCCTTAAACTCAACACATTCGTTTTTCTCATTCTTCTGGGTTAGTGAGAGTGCGAATGGCGTATAGATTAAAAGACTAAACAAAATTAAACATTTCATGACTACCCCTTAACCTTTTCGATATTTATTCGGTATTGCACACCGCGATCACTGAATGTTGTTGAGCTAATAGTTTGCTTCTCACTTTTTTCATCAAATAATATTTGCTCCAAAGTTAGACCAAGATAGTCAGCTAGTTTCTTTAAGTGCCACATGTTCTTGGCCGACGGTTTTCTAGAAGAAGAATACCAGTCATGAAGAATTGAAACGCTGATACCAATCTCCTTAGCTACACGAGATATGACTTTGCCTTTCAGTTCTCGTTGTAAAACTTGCGACAATTTAATTTCCTTTTTCATCTCCATAATGTTCTCTACAAAAACAGGAAACGACTTCCTATTTACGATAACTGATACCAACTTTCCGATATATCTAATTTTAAGCTGTAGTTAGGTCGGGGTACGCAAGTAACTGGAATATTTTATTTAAGTTGAGTAAAACTGGAAACGGGTGCTTGAGGCGCATCAAAATGATGTGATTTTCACATCCTCATTGGGTTCAACTTCCACCGCGTACAAAAACTCTGAACCTCGATAAAATATATTTTAAGAGCGAGGTGTTTATGGCTGTTGAAGTTAGAAAAAGAACCAAGGGTGAAGTTTATTATTCAATTGTCTTTTGGGATGGTGAAAAAAGAGTTCGGTTAAAGAAAGACTCCCATCCAACTTTCAAGACTCTTAAAGAAGCACAAGAGTGGGACAGGGCCAATGAAGCCATTCGCGATAGTGCCAAAACTCGAATAATGAGGCGTCTTCAATGGAAGACTCAGTACTATAAATTTGCTGAGCTTTCCGAGCAATACATTGAGAACTGCAAAAAGACGCAGCCTAATTCATGGAAAAATACACAGTTCTATCTAGAACACTATGTGATGCCATTTTATTTGGAGGTCAAAAAGTCCAATAACCCGAATAATTGGTCCATGCACTTTGAAGAGTTCAGGGATTGGTTGGAAGATGTCGCTATGACCGTCACAAGTCCAAAACGGTCCATCGCTTACTCAACTAAAAATCACGTGATTAAAACCTTGAACACCTTTCTTGACTATCTTTTGAGACGAAATCTTTTGGACAAATCCAACGTGTATAAAATGACTGGATTTCCAGCCTCAAAAATCAATATGAGATCGGCTGATGCCTTGATTTCAAAAGAAGAGTTCAACGCCATTTATGGAATTCTCCTAGATACAAACCCGTTGGTGGCCACGTTCTTCCAAACGGCTTATTACACCGGCATGCGGTTCAATGAAATTTATGGTCTTTCAATGGACGATATCTTTTCAGGAGAGTTGGATGACAAAGTACTCAAGACCGCATTGAGTGATCATGAAATGGATTACTTTGGGTATATCGTATTAGAAAGCCAACCTGCATTTAAAATCAGAAATCGACTGTCAAATGGATCCATTCCCCGGAAGCCCTTGAAGGGAAAACCAATCATCAATGAAAAATACAATCGCTTGATACCAATCATCGACAAAGATTGTTTCAATGCCTTGGTGAAACTCTATAAAATTCAAGAAGCCAAGTTCAAACAAAAACAATACGGATCCAACTTGAAAGACTATGTTTTGTTTGAAGACCTAACTTCAACAATGGCCGCAGTTGAATTAAGAATGGCTTATGAAAAGACAAAATTCAGTCAAAAGAGTTATCACTGTTGCCGCCACACAAGGTGCACTGAGCTGGTCGGCAATACTCGCGACTTTGTCTTAGCAAAATATTGGCTGGGTCATGCTCGCCAAGAAACCACCATGCGATATACCCACATTTATCAACAATCATCGCGATCGGCCAAACAGAAGCGGCAGAAGATTGAGTTGTTGGAATAAATGATGTTAATTTGTTCTCAGGAGTGCCGTTGAGTCGTATGTATCAAGAATTGACAAATTTTTGCAGAGTCTATTCTGATTTGCTGATTAGCGAACTGGGCGGGAAATCTGTTAAACAATCTTTAACCCCGATAAAGGCCAACACATAAGGCCGAAGAGTTTTCGCTGGTAAAATTTGAGTTTCTTTAAAAGTATTCATCTAAATTCGAATTTCGCCATCAATCACTGTTACTGCGGTACCACTGACCACCACAGATTGAAGATCGTTAAACTCGCCGACAGATTCAACTGACGCGCGACCAGGGCGACCCATCCAGTGGCCTTGCTCAGCGATAAATTTATTTTTTGTCATTAGACCGTATTTCCATATGAAAGCACCCATGCACCCTGTTGCTGAACCTGTGAACGCGTCTTCAAGAGTATCCGGCGGAGTACCCAAGTGGCGCGCAAAAGTGCTTGCATCTTTAGATTCGCCTGAAAGACAAAAAAAGTGTGGGCTAAAAAAATCAGATTTATCGCGGTAGTTTACATAAAGATCGACATTCATTTTCACTTTACGTAAAGCTTCTTTAGATTTAAGTGGTACAATCATCATCGCAGTTCCTGTTGAAACCGTTTGAATAGGAACTTCATCAATAAAATTGTCCTGTTTAAGATTAAAAATTTCCGCAATTATTTTAGGATCATGTTTGTATAAAAATTGAGGCTTCCTTTGAAACATGTGAATAAGCGTGCCCGCTTCAATTGATTCAATATCAACACGAATCGGCCCATCATTAAGTTCCAAAGAAATTGATTCCCTTTTTTTTGGCTTTTGAATCAAGCCGCTCTCAATAGCTGCATGAATTGACGCAATTGTTGGGTGCCCCGCTAAAGGGATTTCTCGTTCGGGGGTAAAATAGCGTGCTTTCAAACCATGATTCAAAGATTTCATGATGAATGCAGTTTCGGATTGATTCATTTCTTTTGCGATAGCCAACATTTGTTCGCTAGAAAGGTGATCCGCTCCTAAAAATACAGAGCAAGGATTACCGCCAAGTGGTTGATTTGTAAATGCATCTACTAATTTAAACTTCATTGCTAAACAACACTTGCAATATTTTTATCTTAATCAAGTATTCCTCTTAAATTCATCTTAGAATATTCCAAGTTCCTCATACGAAACTCAAAAAACACGCTTCATAAAATTCCTACAAATCATCCTAAGTTCTTGATTCGTTGAGTACACCACTGCTGGACGGATGCGCGGAAAGAGCAAGTTGGGTCAAAAGAGAGGACAAAACGATATCCTCAACTTTTCCAAACGCATTAATAACCAGTTTCCCATTACGGTCAAAAACAAGCCACGTTGGTGTACCCTGCATTTTATAATGATCCATAGTGCGTGGAATACGGTCGCTCGCAGAGGGCACGTCAATTCCAACTGGAAATTTGACCCTGAACTCATGAAGAAAGGCCTTCAAGGATACTTCCGCCATGGCCTCATGGTGTTCGAAAACAGTATGAAGGCCAACTACAGAAATTTGATCGCCATTAAAAGCTTCGTGAAGACGCTGTGCCTGAGGAATGCCATGTAGAATGCAACCTGGGCACAACATCTGAAAAGCATGTATCGCAACTACTTTTCCACTGAATGATTTTTCAGAAAAGTCTTTATCAACGTTCAACCATTTTTCTGCGAACAGTTTTATCTCACTCATTTACTTCTTCACCGAACTTTTCTTACTTTGTTTTTTCAACTATATCTTTTTGAGTTGACGCTGCTATCGCCATTAACTCGTCTTTTTCAGCTTTAGGAACTTTGAACTTGTCTAGTGTGGCCGCGAGATCGCCAGCAATTGCAGTGAATTCGTCTTCCGAAATTTTCATCCCTACGTGCGCAGTCTTCATATCGCGACCCTTGTACTCACTAGGGCCACCTGTAACTTGGACAATAAATGATGTGACTTGCTTTTTTAGATGAACAACGTCAAGTCCCTTATATTTTCCATCACGGAAAAAATTGACCTTAGGATTGGTGGCTGTCGTATTGACAAACGAATCTACAACTTTAGTAATTGCAGGGTGACCCCCAAGTCGCTCAAACAAAGATTTCTTTGCAGCTGATGGCTTTGTAGATTCGCCATGAGCGGTCAATGATAATAGAATACTTGCGACAATAAACAATGCTTTCATAAACACTTCCTTCTTTTTTGATTTGCTAATTTAGCTACACTATTGATGTCTTATCCCATTGTCAAATTAGTTTAGATTCGATACTATCAGTCATGATTGATTTTTTAGACGGAATCGCGCATCTTCTTGAACGACTTACCGCTGTACATCGAAATTTGCTTAGACGGTTTGCTGCAGAAGAGGGTCTACAGCTCGTGCATGTTGAAATCTTGCAGTACCTATCGATTTGTAACCGCTATTCTGATTCGACACAGGCCATTTCTGAATATCTAGGTCAAACCAAGGGCAGTATTTCACAAAGCCTGGGGCATCTTGAGGACAACGGATTTATAAAAAAAACTCAGGACAAGAATGATAAAAGAATCTTTCACGTCTCAATTTCCATAAAGGGGGTTGCAGTTAGCAATAGATTGATGAAGAGGATTAATCTCGATGACTCAAATGAGGTCGAACCAGTACTAAAAGCAATGCTGACATCCATTCAAAGGAAAAATGGACTAAGAGGATTTAACACATGTCTATCGTGCAAATTCAATCAGAACCCTAAGAAAAATACTTTTGTTTGCGGACTTACAAATGAAAGGCTGACCACGGGGGACGTTAAAAAGATATGCAGAGAGCATGAGCCACATTAAGATTCAGAGGCTCGGTTACAGTGCATATATAGGAAAATTCTAATCTGTAGAAGTTGGGATTTAATCTGACAGTTGCCCTTTTGTTCATCAATTTATTTTTAACTTTTTTAAAAAAATCTGTACTGTCAGTTCAAGTTTTGATTGATGGTTTTTTCTCTTGCTATTCTTAAT
>JAFLCC010000035.1 GCA_017302835.1 Deltaproteobacteria bacterium
GTTTATACTTTGGAATTAAATTGAAATCTGGACCTGTTAAAACTTAAAGTCTTACTTTAAGTAAAAGTTGAAATTATCTAAACCTAGTTTTCCACATATTTCCCACTAATTTTAGAAAGTTCCCACTTTATTGTGATATAATCAATCATGGCCCTACACTTGCCGGGATAGATTCATAAAACAATGAATTAAAAATCAAGGTTCCCCAATAAGGATTTAATTCCGAAGGGTTTAAACTGCCAGTCGAGTTATTTACTGCCGCCACGTTATTAGCTGTCAAACCACCTGCTTGGGTAAATGTTCCACCAACCACAATATTGGCACCATTGACTGCAACTGAGGCAATACTTATTCCCGTTATATTTGGGTTCCAACTGCTGGCGGTGCCTAACGTGGTATCCACTGCAGCTATGTAGTTTCTCGTCGTACCGCCATTGACCGTAGTGAAGCTACCGCCGACGTAAAGGGTTGTTCCTGATAGGGCTAGTGACCTTACAGTGTTATTCATATTGGGATTAAAAGATACGGCAATGCCCGTTGTGGAATCTATCGCCGCTAACCGATTTCTGGTAGTTGCGCCATTGACCGTAGTGAAGCTGCCGCCGACGTAAAGGGTTGTTCCTGACATTAATAGGCTTGAAACCTGGTTATTCATATTGGGATTAAAACCTGTGGCAATGCCCGTTGTGGAATCTATCGCCGCTAACCGATTTCTGGTAGTTGCGCCATTGACCGTAGTAAAGTTGCCGCCGATGTAAAGAGTGGTTCCTGATAGGAAAAGAGCAGAAACCACGTTATTGAAGTTTGGATCCCAACTAGTGACTACCTTTGTAGCCAGGTCTATCGATGCAATGTAGTGTCTAGTCAGTCCATTAATTTGAGTAAACGTACCACCAACGTATAAACTACTACCTGAAAAATTCAAAGCATTAATGGTTCCGTTGAAATCAAATCCAAAACCCAAATCAAGCTTTCCGTTTTGATCCAACTTCGCCAAGCTTTTAACCGAAATCCCCTTGTAATTCAAAAAAGACCCACCGACAAAAACCCCCCCTGCTCCATCAGGGATGATACTTTTAATAGGGCCATCAAAACCCAAACCAGAATCAAAACTAGGATCATGGCTTCCGTCAGGGTTTAAGCGAATTATATTTCCAACAGCTTTTCCACCATAGGCAGTAAATAAACCAGCAATATAATATTTATTTGTATCTGAATCATAAACAACGGTGTTTACTACTGAGCCCGTGATACCACTTGAGCTCGCTATGGGTTTAGCCAAGTTGACCATCAGGGAAGATGCATTTGCTGGAATGGAATTAACAACAGTCGAGCAACCCAAATTTTTAGCCATTAAGAATAGACCATCAAATGGTAAAACTTGGTGACTGATCATAGGAATGGTAGCCGCAAAATCTTCATAAACAGAAATAGAGGTGTTCGTACCCGAAGCGCAAGAACCATAGGAAATGGAGCCGGGTAAATTAGAAAATACTATTTTGGGTCTTACGATGTCGATATTGGTAAATGACGGTTGGTTAAAATTTACCTCCGTCGTTCCCGAAATGGAAATCTCACTGGACAAATCCGTTTTTGTCATACCAAATTGTCCTAACGGGATTCTTAAATAATAGTTTCCAGTGACGGGAATCTGCGATTGCCCCGACAAAATATTAAACGTTGAAACTGCAAAAGTATCATTTTGACAATCGCCTTCAGAGGTAAAAATTTTAATATTCAATCCCATATTAATACTTAACGAATTCTGCAGCGTATAGGCTTCACATACCCCAGCGTTACAGGGCTTGTACGTTTTAAAAGCAACTGGGTAACAAGCGCCTCGTGCCATCGGTCTGGCAAAGCTGGGATTTTCAATTTTGTTAAAATTATGAAGCCCCTCTATTCTTAGATATGGTTTACTGGGATCTGATGGCCCGCCGCCAGGCATGTTACCTGATCCAAATTTCGGGCCTTTGCAATCATCAAAATAGGCACTGGGATCAATCTCAGCAACAATAGGAATCTCAACCGTAACCGTTCCCCCAGGAAGCATTTCTGTAGGTTTAGACTCACCCAAAAAAAACGGGGCAGAGAATCCACCTAATAGCGCGTCACCCCCTTCAGCCACGATCCCTGGACATAGAGAAGCCGCAGTTGGCTTTTTCATTCCATAAAGTCGAATGTACCGTGATGGGCCCGAAGGAACCTCCAACGAAACCGTATTTTCTTTACTCATGGCGCCAGCAAAAACACCGAATCTAAAGGACTGTGATTTATCCAATGATTTTTCACATGAATTGCCGTTCATTAATTCTTCAGGGCCACCAATAAATACAATCAGGCAATCCACCTGCGAGTAGTTAGCGGGAATAAGTCCGTAATCAAAACTTGGCTTTCCTGAAACCAGCTTACTTCCTGTTTCTACTGAAGCTGCATTGAAACTGTTGGAGTTTGGAAAGCGGATCGTTACCTGGCTCGTGCTTTTTTGCGCTTCACGAGTGCAGGCAGCAAATAAAAAGCTAACTAGGACCATAAGGAAAATATTAAAAATTCTATAATGCCTGTTTTTCACTGTTTACCTCTGACTAACCTATCGGTCTAGGTCCTGAAAAACATTAAGCCTTAACTTGCGCCATCGAGCAGGAATTGACTCAAAAATTGACAAAACCATTAACAATTTCCAATTTCGAGATTCAATCTAGTTCTAGAAAATTAAAAATCTTGATTTATGTTTTTTCTTGATGTCAGCTACAATTCGACCATGGTTTTCAAAACGGAATTCCGATAAGAAGAGGCAAGATACTTTTCTTCCACAAGGTCTACGAGGAAAGGAAACCGTGAATTTTCAATGTTTTCTTTGATTTTAGATAAAAACCCTGATGGTAAAAAAATTTCCGAATCTGATTTAAAAAGAAGATCCACGTCTGAATGGGAATGGAATTTTTCACCAACTCGAGAACCAAAAATGTAAACATGAAATCCTTGATTCTTTAAGGGCATTATAACAAGATGATTCAACAATTCATATTGTTCCGCAGTCATGCCAAACTTCATTGAAGTCGACTCAATTTGCCGATATAGTCATGAATCTGAGCTTGAAAGAGTATTATTTGTTGAAAAACTTTGGTCGCTGTTTCTTCATCATAGGAATGACTTGAGCTGTTCCTTGCCTCAATAAAATCTAGCCACATTTCAGCTGAACTAATTAAATCCGCTCTTGCCATCTCTCGAATAGCTTGTTTAGGAAATTTGGTTTGGGAGCCTAGTTTTTTTACCGCTACCTTCCACGAGAGCTCAATAGTGTATTCAAATCGTTGAATACAGGCATCCCTGGCAATTTTAAATTGAATTTGATGAGATTGCACCTGTTTTGAAAATTCAAGAGCTTCCTCAAGGGTAGCTACAGCTTTAGTGAGTTCTTCAAGAGAAATATTTGATGCCACCTTAACCTTTTCTTCAAAGAGAATTTCTTGTTTAATGTTATGAAATCTTTCATTAAAAGGTCAACCCAAAATTTTAAGCCTCTCACTGATAATAGGCTAAGCAAATATTTTTGGTAACTTTAGGATTAAAATAAAATCTAAAGAAATTTTTCTTCCAATGAGTCTCAAAATACTGAAAAAAACTAAACATTGGTATAAACATATCCAAAGGACTGATACCCATACTGCTGACAAGTGAAAACTCACTTTGATTCCTCAAAATAGTAGGCAGTACTGTAGGTAAATAGATAGCTTCACCCTCCACTTTTCCAGATTTAATATTTTCGTGATCAAACCGCCAATTTAACCAGCCAATTTTAACCCCAAGAAAAGCGTGAGCCATGTAATTGTGAACTTTTTTAGTTCGTTGTCTAATTAGAAACAATTCAATATATTTTTCTTTAGTTTCATTGTTTTCGAAGTACCCAATTCCTAAAGACCAATGCAACATCGCTCCTAACGGTTTAACCCCAGAAGATCTAACACCTAAGGACAGAACCCCGTTTAAGGCCAAAAATCTTCCTTTCACATTTGTTTCAGAAACAACTAGAAACGATCTCCAGAGCTCGGTCTCAATTTTTGAAATTAATTTTTGAACTTCGTTTTCTCCAAAATCTGTGAATTCTTTTTCTTTGCTTATCTCAATAGCTCCCTCAATTGAATCTTTCTCAACGTATAAGTCATTTGGTCCAACATCTCGACTTGATTTTTTGGTAAAAAATTTAATAATTTTATTTTTATATGAAGCAAATCGACCCAAAAACAAAGTTCTTTTCTCTGAATCCAGATTCCCAAGGATTCCTTGGAGGATTGAATTTCTTCTTTGATAATATTGATCTTTTTCTTCCTGAGTTAGCTTGTTGAACTCATTCTTAAGCGTTTCATCACTTGGTTCATTCTGAATTTGAAATCTCCTACCATTAGGAGTCCAAATTTCATTGGATGTGAATAAAAAGTCGCTTTCATTTTTGATGGACTCAATGACAATTTGTTCTTGCTGATTTTCGTGATAAACGTTCAGATTTTTCTCTTCAGATAAGTCTATAGCCCATAAATTAGGGCCTAAACAAAAAATTAAAAAGATGAATAAATATTTACTATTAAGAATGTCCTTTATCATAAGCGAAGAACTTTATCACAATCCTTGGTATTATACGACTGTAGATAATTAGACAGCGAATCGCTGAAAATGTGATGAAAATTTAGTAAATTCAAAGGTTTAACAAAACCGCCATTAAAAAAAATCTTAAGATTGAAACTGTGAATTGAGAAAACTCTCAAGAAACTGAAGATCTGTTAGATTAGATTATTGACGACTCAGCGGGCACCATTAAAAATCTCAATCTAGGAATCTGTTAATAATTTCGTCAAAATATGAGACAAATGTAATTCTTAGCTAAAGCTCTGGCAAGTTCCACCGATCTATAACATTAGTATGAAAAGTTTACGGTTATTTGTTTTTTTACTGCTTCAATTTTCATTGATGACCAGTTTTGCTAACAACCCTGGCGTGTCTTACCAAGGACGCATTTTTAAACCTGATGGAAATCCACTTGAAGGCTCATCAGTTCAATTTCGCTTGCAAGTGCGCTCGCCCGGTTCAGAAAACTGTTTGCTGTATGAGGAAGTTCAAACTTTAAATATGGCTGGCTCTTCTGGCGTTTTTGCACTCACTCTAAATGATGGCACTGGCACAAGATTAGATACGGCAACTTACCAAGTAGACCGAATTTTTGCTAATCGCGAAACGATGACTTTGGATACCACTCGCTGTGCCGCAGGCACCACTTACACACCTAACTCTTCTGATGGACGTAAACTGGTAGTGTATTTTAAAGATGAAACCATGGCCGCCTATGAGGCGATGCCACTTATGAATTTAAATTATGTACCGCAAGCTATGTACGCGCTTGAAGCACAGAAAGTAGATAAATTTGAAGTGAGTCATATTCTGCGCGCGGTGGATGGCAGTGGCAATCCGGCGACAGCGCCGGCGCTGAATCCAACTCAATTAACAAATCTAAATACTCTGCTTGCGACTCCGGCTGCGAATTATGTGCAGACAACCAGTAATGGCAGTGCTGCGCTTCCGATTGTTGCGGGAAATCCTTCCAGCG